>JAHEQB010000079.1 GCA_019561555.1 Methanothermococcus sp. SCGC AD-155-C09 | reverse complement strand
AACATGATAGAGGGTTATAAGGAACAGGAGTACTACAGGTTCCTCTCTAAACTGAGAAAGAAAATTAACATTTTTCTCAGTTGTAGATAACTTCAGATTGATATATACGGGCCGTAAGTAGAAGGGGTCTATTTGTTAAGATTATTCTTAGTTTGATAATCTTTTAATTTCTATCCTTAATAGGTGATGGGAACTAGGGTTAATAATATATAAAATTAATAATTATAAGAAAATAATAAAATTAATCTAAATCTTAAGATAAAAGGAATAGATACTTGGAAAATAAATACCTAAAGATAAAGGGAAAATACTTAAAGAGTAGAAATTCCATATCTCCACCCTCTTCCACCCTTAAGCACTGTAAGTGCAGGGAAACCCCTTAAGTATAGGATTAACTATACCTATAATAAATTTAAAATGTTATATGCTTTATTATAAAAATTACTAATGCTAATTGTTATTGAGGAACGATATACACTAAATTTTAAAAAATTCATATATAGGGAGCACATCCCTCTCTTATATTACTTTTATTATAAGTTTAAGACATTATGCACTGATTATAATTCAGAGTATATAGAATGTGTTATTTTTGGTGATTTCATGATTATTACAATAGCCTCTGGAAAAGGTGGTGTAGGAAAAACCACAATATCTGCAAATTTAAGTGTAGCCCTATCAAAAATTGGAAAAAAAGTCCTTGTTGTAGATGGAGATATATCCATGGCTAATTTGGGACTTATATTTAATTTTGAGAAAAAGAGGCCCTCTCTACATGAGGTTCTCTCAGAGGAGTGTGATGTTAGAGAGGCCATATATAAACATAAAACTGGAGTATATGTCTTACCTACAAGTTTATCAATAGATGGCTATAAAAAATCTGATTTAGATGTTTTTCCAGAAGTTATATCTGATATTGCCGATGATTATGATTATGTAATTATTGATGCCCCTGCTGGATTAAATAGAGATATGGCTGTTCATTTGGCAGTTGCAGATAAGGTATTGATTGTGATAACCCCTGAACTTTTTTCCATATCCGATGGCCTCAAAATAAAACAAAGTAGTGAAATGGCTGGAACTCCAATAATGGGGGCTGTTTTAAATAGAACAGGGCGAGACTTTGGAGAAATGGGTGTGGATGAAATAGAGATGATTATAAATGAAAAAATTATCTCTAAAATACCTGAGGATGAGAATATACGAAGTGCCACATTAAAGAGGATGAGTGTCCTTGAATATAGGCCAAAATCTCCATCTGCAGTGGCCCATATGGAATTAGCCCTTAAAATTGTGGGCTCCTATGTTGATGTAAATAAAATTGAAAAAATATATGATGAGAGTTTGATTGATAAAATAAAGAAGATATTTTTAAGATTTAAGGGTAATTAATTATATAATTATTTTTTTATTAAAATAAAATTTTTATATTAATTATACTTGTAGTATTACATTATCACGTATGTTTATTATTTTGACACAACATAAAACATAACAGTAAAGTTTATATATTTTTACACATATGGTATTTATTAGAAAAAAAAGAGGTGATAAATAATGTTTGGAAGACATGGATTTTTTGGAGGGCATGAAAGATGCCATTTTGCTCCAAGAGTAAATACTATATATAGGGGAGGGGGTTATAAATACATAGGCCCATGTAGATGTGGTCTTGGACCTCATGCATATTACTTAGACGAAAATGAGAATTTAATCCATGGATGGGAAATATTTGACAGGGATTTTGAAGGGAATAGGAAAAAATATTTAAAGGAAAGAATAAAATATCTTGAAGAAGAGAAAAAAAGACTGGAAAAAGAATTAGAAAATGAGTGATAAAATGGAAATAAAGAAATTTTTATGTGGAAATTGTAAAAAAACTATTGAGATACCCCGTGGAACTCCAAAACCAGAGGTTTGCCCACATTGTGGAGCCCCTGCAGTAAATATTCATAGAATAGATGAAGGGGGTAGAGGATTAGGACCTGGAAGAGGCCAAAGATGTTGTTCCTGTGGTAGTGGGAAATTTTAATATTATTTAATCTTTTAAACCTTATTCCAAAAAATAATAATAAAAAAATAAAAAATAATTAAAAAAAATAATAATAAATAAAAATATAAAAAATTAATTATAATTAAAATGAGAGTAAAAATTTAATGCCTAAAAGAGTAAATAAAAATTAAAAATTTCCTATTATTTCCTTAATGCCCTGAGCACCGAAGAAAGGCAGATTTTTTGATAGATTATATAGGAGGCCCATATTAGATTAGACATTATACTTAAATGTTTCCCATTGGTGTTTTATTCCCTCTGTATTATTTTTATTATCGCATTGCATATTATTTTATGTTTAATTATATATCAGATGTTATACATTTATTTTTTAATTATCCTTCTTAAAAGTATTTTTAAAATCTTATGCTATTTATTTTAATTATTATTTTTTATTTTTATATTATTTTTTATATTTTTACTATTTTATGGAGTTTATTCATTTTTAAATTTATATTTTTTAAACATAAAAACCATAACATAGATTTTTATAGCATTGATTAATTAATAAAAATAAAAAACAATGGAGGAATAATTTGAATCAAGTGGATTTAAAGAATATTCCCATAACAGACAACCATATTCACGTGGATAATGTTAATGGATATGGTGCTGAAAAAGTGGCAAAAATTTTTAAAAATGCCTCTGGAAAAACTATGATATTACTAAATAAGCCCCTTTTTAATGGTGATTTAACAGGCCCCATGGATAGATTGTTAAAGGATATTGAAATCATAAATAAAAACATAGAGGGTGTGGAGGCCTATGGATTGGTTGGGGTTCATCCCTGTGAACTTACATTTATGATAGATAATGGAATAAACATAGAAGATGCAAAGGAAAGAATACTTAAGGCCTTGGACTATGGAAAAAAACTCATAGAGGGAAATGAATGCTTAGTGGGAATTGGAGAGGTAGGGAGGCCCCACTTTAAAGTGGATGAGGCCATACTTAATACCTCTAATGAAATATTACTCTATTCCATGGAGATTGCCAAGGATTTAGATTGTGCCCTGCAGATTCATGGGGAAAGTGCCTCTGAGGAACAATTTAAAGAATTTAGAGATATGGCAAAATCTGTTAATTTAAATCCTGAAAGGGTTATAAAACACCACTGTGGGGATAATGTAATAGAAGGGGAAAAGTTTGGAATATTTCCATCTATAGTGGCCTCAAAACCTGTTGTTGATGCTTCAAAAAAGTCTCTTAGGTTTGTTATGGAAACTGATTATATAGATGATTTAAAAAGGCCAGGCGTTGTTTTAGGAATAAAAACTGTGCCCCGTAGAACAAGAAAACTTATGGAGATGGGACTCCTTGATGAGGAGGGAGTTCATAGGATCCATAAGGATAATATTGAAAAATTATATGGTATAGAATTAAAGTAGGATGTTATTTTATATTTTATTTATATTTCAACAACATCCACTACCTCAAGGGGCATATCCTTTAGAACCTTACCTATTGAGGACTTTGATATTCTTATGGCATGCTCCACACTATCAGCATTAAATACCTTCATTGATAATAGCATTCCAACTATTGCTGTTTTAGCAACCACCAAAACACAATCCATTGGTTCTCCACACTTGGGGCATATTGTTAATCCCACATCCACATCTACATATTCCATATTTTTTTTATTCAATACTTTTCCAATATGGGATACTGCCACACTGATGGCATCTTCAACATCTTCAACATTTTTTACAATATATGGAGCCTGCAATGTCACATGATAATTTGCCATTTACTCTCACCAGAGTTTATCTCGCAATAATTTTTGTTATTTTTTTTAATTGTGTGTTTTTTTAATTATGGAATCCATAACAAATAGTTTTTTATAATAATTTTAATTTTTATTTTTACAAAGAATTATAATTTATAATTAATAATTTTTAATTATTTTTATTTTATTATTTTATTAATTTTTTATTTTTAATTATTTTTTATTTAAAATAATATATATTATGTTTTACTTTGCCAAGGTAAATCTTACATCATCCCCTCCAACATCAAATATACCTAAACGAGCCCCTGCATCTATCCAACCATAGGCATAGTTTAAGGATGCAAATCCATTTATATAATCTCCTTTTTCTATAAATACCTTTGCATCATTAAAATAACACTCAATCATGGATAAAAAATCCAAGGCAACATCATACAATAAACTTCTCTCTGGAGGTAATCCTTTTTTAATTATAATTATGGCATCCTCAGTTTTCATTAAGTACTCCTTTATTTTTTCATTGGTTATAGTATTATCTATGTTAAATGTATTATTTATATTGCATTTAGGGTATTCCATATATTATTCACCATTTATTAAAAATTAAAAATAAAAACTAATATAAAAAATTATTTCAATAAAATATTATAATTTAAATAAATAATCTCTTAATCATAATCTATGAAAATGAAGTGGATTAATGTATTATATATTTTTATTTTAAAATATAATTTTTATTAAATCTCTTTAATTTTTTTAAAATTTAGTGAAACACATAAAGTATTTTAAACTTATTATAAACAAAGCAATCCCATACTTAAAGGGTTCCTCTGCACTTTAAGTGCTTAGGGATGTAAGGGGAAGAGAGATTGTGATGTGGAATTTCTACTTTTAAGTATTTACTTTTCTTTATTTTTTTAAAATATTTATTTTCCTTTTATTATTGATTATTTTTTTAATTTTTAATAATTTTTTAAATTATTTTTTTATTATTTTATAAGTAGGAAAATTTTTTTTTAGAACTATATTTATTACTTTTATTAGTATTCTATTATTTTATACGTTATAACTTCAAAAAATAAAAAAATTATTAATATTATTTATTATTTTTACCATCTCTAATTTCTTCTAAAATAATCCTCTGCTCTGTTCTTGCAACTGTTTTTCTTATGGTATCTATGGCATCAATATTTGCAGAGATACTTGTGATTCCCCATTTAACAAGTTTTTCCACAATGGAGGCTCTACTACCTGCCTGACCACATATTGAGGTTTTAACCCCATGTTTCTTACAGGTCTTTATAACATGCTCTATTAATTTTAACACAGCAGGATGGTTTTCTTTGTAATATCTTGCAACATATTCATTATTTCTATCTATTGCTATGGTGTATTGGGTCAAATCATTAGTTCCCAAGGATACAAAATCAATCCCTTCCTTTATAATATCCTCTATAATAAGGGCCGCAGCAGGAGTTTCAACCATTACTCCAAATTCAACATCATTTTCAAGATCTAAACCAACTTCGCAGGCCAACTCCTTCACTGCCCTAACCTCATTGGGGTTAGTAACTAAGGGTATCATTAACTTTATATTTTTATAGCCCTCATTTCTCAATTTTTTAACTGCAAGTAATTCACATCTTAAAATCTCTTTTTGATCCAATCCCCTTCTAATGCCCCTCCAACCTAACATTGGATTGTGCTCTACAGGCTCCTCCTCTCCCCCTTCCAATCCTCTAAACTCATCTGTTGGGGCATCTAAGGTTCTATAGGTTATGGGCCTTGGATAAAAGGCATCTGCTACCTTTCTAATACCATCGGCAAAGACATCCACAAGGGCCTCCTCCCCTTTTTCATTTAGGATTTTAATTGGATGGACCCCTGTTCCAAGTATCATGTGCTCTGCCCTTAAGAGGCCCACTCCATCGGCTCCTGTGGCAGCGGCTCTTTCAGCAACCTCTGGCATGGAGACATTTACCATAATCTCTGTGGCAGTTATTATTATAGGGGCTCCCATGGCAACAGGGGCCACCTGAGGACATTCCTCTTTCTTTTTAATCTCTCCTTTGTATATTATTCCCTTTTCTCCATCCACTGTAATTACCATATTTTCCTTTAAGGATTCTGTGGCATTTTGAGTTCCCACTACACAGGGGGTTCCCAATTCCCTTGAAATAATGGCTGCATGGCAGGTTAATCCCCCATCATCTGTAACAATGGCATTAGCCTTTTTCATCGCTGGAACCATGTCAGGAGTTGTCATCTTAGTTACTAATATATCCCCTTCCTCTATTTTATCTATTTCATTAATATCATGTAGTATTTTTACCTTACCAGAGGCCACTCCAGGGGAGGCCCCAATTCCCTTTAGAATTATTTCCCCTTCAGATTCCATTGATTCAGATGATTTCTTTTCTTTATTTTTCTCTTCATTTAAGGTGGTTATTGGCCTCGCCTGGAGCATATATATTTTTTCGTCCTCTATGGCCCATTCAATGTCCATGGGTCTTTTGTAATGTTTTTCAATTAATATTCCCTTTTCAGATAATCTTTTAAGTTCCTCATCAGATAACACCCTCTTTTCCTTTAGATCATAAGGGGTCTCTATTGTTTTGGTCTCTCCATTTTCATCCCTTACAAACATTATTTCCTTTCTTGCTATGATCATGTTTTTGAGGGATAGATTATTTTTATCAATAATATAGGTATCTGGGGTTACTGTACCACTTACCACTCCCTCTCCAAGGCCCCAGGCACCCTCTATTACCATCTCATCATAATTTTGATTTATTGGATTTACTGTAAATAGCACCCCTGCCTTTTCAGAATTAACCATCTTTTGAACTACTACTGCCAATGCCACCTTAAGATGGTCAAAATTCTTTTGCACCCTATAAAATATTGCCCTTGGAGTAAATAATGAGGCAAAACATTTTTGAACTCCTTTAACAACTTCCTCTGCTCCTTTAATATTTAAATAGGTGTCCTGTTGTCCTGCAAAACTTGCATCTGGTAGATCCTCGGCAGTGGCGGAACTTCTAATTGCAACAAATATGTCCTTTCCATTTCCAAAATCATTGCATAATTTATTATAACTTTCAATAATACTTAACTTTAAGTCCTTAGGCATTTTAGCATTTATTATTAATTTCCTTATTTTTTCTGCCTTTTTATGTAATTCTTCAGAATCATTTACATCAATATTATTTAGTATCTCCTTTATCTTTTTATCTAACTTACATTCCTTTATAAAGTACTGATATGCATAAGCAGTTACTACAAATGCAGGGGGCACTGGTAATTTTGCATTCCACATTTCTCCAAGGGAGGCCCCCTTTCCTCCTGCTATATCTACATCTTCATTTGACAATTCATCTAACCAGGCTATTAACTTCATAACTATCCTCCTAATACTTATTTAAAATATTTATTTAATATTAATTAATTTTATTTATTGTGATTATTATTAAATACTTAATTAAATATATAAATATTGTATAAATCATATAATAACACATAATCCTTTTTTAAATAAATTTAATTTAAATATATTGTCATTTTTAAATATATTGTACTTTAATTACATTGTTGTTTGCATTTTATGAATAAAATATCATTATGGAAACATTTATATATTATTGAGGTACAATAGAGAACTATATTATAACAAAATTTTTAAAGATTAATTATTTTAAAAATATGTATTGTTATTTAAATTTGTTTAACATATATTATTTAACTTCTTAATAAGGTTAAATGGCTAATTAAATAGGGCCTTAATCGGTGATACTGTGAATGTGAAGATGGAATCTAAGAACTTAAATTTATATTATGATGATTTTCATGCATTAATAGATGTAAGCATTCCCATATATGAAAAAAAAATAACAGCATTAATTGGTCCAAGTGGTTGTGGTAAAAGTTCCTATATAAGATGTTTAAATAGAATGAATGATTTAGTGCCCAATGCTAAGGTTGAAGGAGTAGTAACCCTTGATGGTAAAAA
Organism: Methanothermococcus sp. SCGC AD-155-C09; assembly: GCA_019561555.1. Classification (GTDB taxonomy): domain Archaea; phylum AGJL01; class Methanococci; order Methanococcales; family Methanococcaceae; genus Methanofervidicoccus. The sequence continues at coordinate 40,893 of JAHEQB010000079.1, read as the reverse complement.
CATATATGACAAAGATGTGGATGTGGTGGACCTAAGAAAAAGGGTAGGAATGGTATTCCAAAAACCAAATCCATTTCCAATGAGCGTTTATGATAATGTTGCCTTTGGGCCCAGGATACATGGCATAAAGGATAAGAAAACCTTAGATGAGATTGTAGAGGACTCCCTAAAAAAGGCTGCACTATGGGATGAAGTTAAGGATGACTTAGATAAATCTGGATTTGACCTATCAGGGGGTCAGCAGCAGAGGCTATGTATTGCCCGTACAATAGCCGTTAAACCCGATGTTATTCTAATGGATGAGCCCACCTCAGCACTTGATCCATTATCCACTCAAAAGATTGAAGATTTAATGATTGAACTTAAAAAGGATTTTACTGTTGTAGTGGTTACTCACAATATGCAACAGGCTAGTAGGGTATCAGACTATACAGCGTTTTTTTTAATGGGGAAGGTTATAGAGTTTGATAAAACTGAAAAGATATTCCTTGCACCTTCTAAGAAAGAAACAGAGGACTATGTAAGTGGAAGGTTTGGGTAAATTTTATATTTTTAAAAATAAGGTGATATTTTATGTCAAAGGAAGTATTTTATTCCAAATTAAAGAATGTGGAAAATGATGTAGTTGAAATGGGAGAGGTATGTATTGAATCAATAAAAAAATCTGTTGATGCATTTTTAAACAAAGATATGGACCTTGCGGAACAGGTGGTAAAGGAAGATGATATTATAGACCTAAAGGAGATGGAAATTGAAGAAAAGTGTGTTAAACTTATAGCACTATATCAACCTGTGGCAACAGATTTAAGGACCATATTAACAATTATCAAAATAATATCCAAACTTGAAAAGATAGGGGACTGCTCTTCAAAAATTGCAAGTATACCACTGAAATCCAAGTTAAATATAAAGAGAGAAAATGAAATAATAAATGTAATGGTAGAGCGCCTTGATAAAATGTTAAATGATGCAATGTTATCCTTTAAAAATAGGGATGAGAAACTTGCTAGGGATGTTTATTCTCAAGATAAAAAAATAGATAAATTATATGAACAATTATATAGGGAAATGATTAGTTATATTATTGAGGATCCAAGGGACATTACAATGGCAACAGAGACAATATTTATGGCAAAGTATTTAGAGAGAACTGGGGATATTATAGCCTCTATTGGGGATAGAGTTGTTTATATGGTGACAGGAGAAAGAATAAAGGAAGAAGAGTTTGAAAAGAAATACAATGTGAAAAAAATAAAATATATTAAAATTGATAAATAATTATATATATTATTAAATTATTTTTAGAGAATATAATAACTGTTTTATGTATATTAATAATTACCTACTATTTTATTTTTTTATTTTAATATTTTATACTATTTTTAATAAGTATATTAAAAAATTTTTATAAATCTATAGTTTTAAAAAACTACATATATTTAAATAAACCTTATTTTAATTTTTATAAAAAATCTAACAAAAACTTTAAATTTATTTATATTAACAAAAAATAATAATAAAAAATAGTTAAAATTAAAATTATTATAAAAAATTATAATTTAAAAATAAGGAATATTTAAAACAAAAATAAATATCTAAGATTTTAAAATACTTAAAGAAATAAAGACATGAAAATTAGAAATCCTCATTATTCTCCTTAGGTATTCCCAGGCACTGGAAGGGCAGGCAGAATCCCTTGACAGGAGGTATTATAAAAGTTATATTAATCTAAAATAGAGAGATTTAACGTATTTTTTAATATTATCCTTTTTATTATTATTTTTTATATATTTATTAATTATTTTTACCATACTATTTATATTAAGACTGAAAAATTTAAGTTATAAGTTTAATTATAATGATATTTTAAAATTATATAGTTGTAGAAAAATTATTAATAAATTTATAAAAAATACTCTACTATAATAATTAGTTAGTGTTTATAATTTTTTGTAATATATTTACTATTTTAGATTCCTATAAGGACTGGTGATAATTATGGATTTAAGATGCCCTATAGTTTGTGTGTTAGGTCATGTTGATCATGGAAAAACAAGTTTATTGGATAAAATAAGAAGAACAAGAGTAACCAAAAGAGAGGCTGGGGGTATAACCCAACATATTGGAGCAAGTGAAATTCCAACTGAGGTTATAAAAAAGGTATCCAAGGATTTATTGGGAATATTAAAGGCTGATTTAAAGATACCAGGTATTTTAGTAATAGATACTCCTGGACATGAGGCCTTTACCTCCCTGAGGAAAAGGGGAGGAGCACTGGCAGATATTGCCATACTTGTTGTGGATATTAATGAAGGATTTAAACCCCAAACCATAGAGGCCATAAATATATTAAAACAAAATAAAACTCCCTTTGTAGTGGCTGCCAATAAATTAGACTTAATTCCTGGATGGGATTCCAAGAATAAGCCATTTATTTTAAATTTCAATGAAACCTCACAACATCCAAATGCCCTAACGGAGTTTGAAATAAAACTATATGAAAACATTATAAAGCCATTAAATACCATGGGTTTTGATGGAGATCTCTTTATGAGGGTAAAGGACATTACAAAAACAGTATGTATAATTCCTGTATCGGCACATACTGGAGAGGGTATTCCTGATCTCCTTGTAATGATTGCAGGATTGGCTCAGAAATTCTTAGAAAAGAATTTAAAGTTGGATGTAAAGGGGCCTGCAAAGGGTACTGTTCTTGAGGTTAAGGAGGAGAAGGGATTGGGAAAAACAATAGATGCAATAATTTATGATGGTGTAGCCAAAAGGGGGGATTATATTGTTCTTGGAAATCCTGATGGGGTTGTAGTTTCAAGAATTAAGGCCCTATTAAAACCAAAGCCCTTAGATGAAATGAGGGATCCAAGGGATAAGTTTAAATCTGTGAATAAAGTATCTGCTGCCTCAGGGGTAAAAATATCGGCCCCAGATCTTGATAAGGTTATAGCAGGTAGCCCCCTTAGAATAGTGCCAAAAGATAAGATAGAGGAGGCTAAAAGAGAAATTATGGAGGAGATAGAGGAGACTACTATTCCTACTGATGAGGAGGGCATAATTATTAAAGCAGATACCATGGGTTCATTGGAGGCCCTTGCAAATGAATTAAGAAAAAAGGGTGTTAAAATTAAAAAGGCTGAAGTAGGGGATGTATCCAAGAAGGATATTATTGAGGCACACTCCTACGGTACCTCCAATCCATTGTACTCTGTTATACTTGTATTTAACTCAAAGATACTTCCTGATGCAAAGGCTGAAATGGAAAAATACAATGTTAAGGTAATTGAGGGAAATATTATTTACAAAATAGTTGAGGATTATGAGGAATGGGTTAAAGAGGTTGAGGAATCCCTTAAATCAGATGAGTTTAACAAACTTACAAAGCCTGCCATAATAAAGGTACTTCCAAATTGCCTATTTAGAAGTAGCAAACCTGCAATATGTGGGGTAGAGGTTATTTATGGCACTTTAAAGGTAAAGAGTTATTTAATAAGTGAAGATGGTAAAAGAATAGGTTATGTAAAGGAGATGAAAAACCATGAACAGGAAAATATTAAGGAGGCCAAGGTAGGAATGGAAGTTCCTATATCCATCGAGGGAAATATTGTCCTTGGAAAGCATGTAAAGGAAAATGATATATTGTATGTTGATATTCCAGAGAATGAGGTTAGGATGCTAATACACCAATATAATGATAGGTTGAGAGGGGATGAAAAAGAGGCATTGGAAAGATTTATTGAATTAAAGAGAAAATTGGAGAATAATATGTTCTGGGGCATTTAAAAATTATTAAAAAATATTTAAAAAAATAAAACAATAAAAATATAAAAATAAAAAATAATAATTATTAAAAAATAAAATAAAAAATAAAGGATAATCAAGATAAAAAAAATAAAGAAAAATAATTATTTAAAATAAATATTTATAAAATAAAAATTCTACATACTTGAAGATATAACCATAGGATTTTTAAATTATTTTTAATTTTTATTTTTTCTTTTTTAAGCATATATATTCTATAACCTTACTTCCCATCAAAAATGATACTTTCCCGCACTTCCAGTGCTTAGGAGTGTAGGAGGAAGGAGGGCAGAGGGGTATGGAATTTTTACTTTTTAAGTATTTTATTTTCTTTTATTTCTTTGAATGTTTAATTTTTCCCTATATCTTAGGATTTAGGTTATTTAATTTTATTATATTATTATTTTATTTTTTAATTATTTTTTTATTTTTAAATTTTTTATATTTTAGATATGGGGTTTAGAAAATTATGTTTTTAACTATGATTCCCATCCTTAATGGAGTGATGGGAAATAGGATATTTTATATTAGAAATATAACATTTCAAACTTATTATGGTCCTAGTATTCATTCTTAAAGGATTCTTCTCCACTTCCAATGCTTATGAGTGTGAGGAAGGAAGGCAGTGGGGTATGGAATTTTTACTTTTTAAATATTTACTTAAGTACTTACTTTTTTTATCTTTAAGTGTCTATTTCCTTTTATCTTAAGATTTAAATTAATTTATTATTTTTTAGGTTATTTTACTTTTTATTCTTAATTTTTTTATATTTTTTATTATTTAATTTTTTATTATTTCTAATACGATATATTTTAAAACCTTAAATTATTTATTTTATTTTTTATTATTTCTTTAATTAGGATTTAAATCTTAAGTTAATATTTTAAATTTTTATAAGCAAGATTTTATATATTAGGCACAATAATATTATTAAAAAAATAACTAAAATAAATTAAAACAATAAATATTTTTTAAAATTNAAAAAATTATAATTACTGGTGGAATTATGAAACCCTACTGTGAGGATAATGAAATTATAAAAGGAGCCATAGAAAATATCCCCCTTCCTGATAAAGTCGCCATATTTGATACCACCCTAAGGGATGGGGAACAAACTCCAGGAGTATCCTTAACTCCAGAGGAAAAGGTAGAGATTGCAATAAATCTAAATAACTTAGGGGTAGATGTGATAGAGGCAGGGTTTCCCATATCCTCCCAGGGAGAGAGGGAGGCTATTAAAAGAATAACCTCTCTTAGTATGGATGCAGAGATCTGTGCCCTTGCAAGGGCTGTTAAAAAGGACATAGAGGTTGCCATAGATTGTGACGTGGATTCTATCCATACCTTTATAGCCACCTCTCCACTACATAGAAAGTATAAGTTAAAGATGGATAAGGAGGAGATAATAAAAAAGGCTGTGGAGGCTGTGGAGTATATAAAGGATCATGGTATAACTGTGGAATTCTCAGGGGAAGACGCCACAAGGACAGAACCCCAATATCTTATAGAAGTATATAGGGCCGTTGAAGAGGCGGGAGCAGATAGAATAAATGTACCAGATACTGTAGGAGTGATGATTCCCAAGGCTATGGAATATCTTATAAAGAAAATAAGGGAGGAGATCTCACTACCTATATCTGTACATTGTCATAATGATTTTGGTTTGGCCGTGGCAAACTCCTTAGGAGCCATTGAAGGGGGAGCCCAACAGATACACTGTACCATAAATGGTCTTGGAGAGAGGGCAGGGAATGCTGCCTTAGAGGAGGTAGTATTATCCCTAAAAATGATATATGGAATAAATACCAATATAAAAAGTGAAAAACTTACAGAAATTTCCAATTTAGTATCTAAATTAACAGGAATAAAAACCCAGGTAAATAAGGCCATAGTTGGAGAGAATGCCTTCGCCCATGAAAGTGGAATACATGCCCATGGGGTACTTGCCCATGCCCTAACCTATGAACCTATACCTCCAGAGATTGTTGGTCAGAGGAGAAAGATTATCTTGGGAAAACACACTGGCTCCCACGCCATAGAGTCTAAGTTAAAGGAGTTAGGTTTTAAAGTTGGAGAGAATCTTACAGAGGAGCAATTTAAGGAGATTGTCAATAGAATTAAGGACATTGGAGATAAGGAAAAGAGAATTACAGACAACGATGTAATAGCCATAGTTGAGGATCTAACCAGGAGAACCTTAAAATCAGAGAGGATAGTGAATTTAGAACAGATTGCTGTTATGACAGGAAATAAGGTAATTCCCACTGCCAGTGTAGTACTAACCATAGACAATGAAAAACATATTGCATCCAAGGTAGGTGTTGGTCCAGTGGATGCTGCCATAAGGGCTATTCAATCCATAATAGGTGAAAAAATAAAATTAAAGGAGTATCATATAAATGCCATAACTGGAGGCACAGATGCCTTGGCAGAGGTTATTATTAAATTGGAAGGTTATGGAAGGGAGGTAACTGTAAAGGCTGCAAATGAGGACATAGTAAGGGCCTCAGTTGAGGCCATAATTGAGGGAGTAAATAGAGTTATGATTATGGGACATTGTAATAAAAAATTAAATACTTAAAAATAATAAAAATTAATAATAAATACTAAATAAAAAAATTTTAAAAAAATAAAAAGGGAGTAGAAACCTTGCAATTAAACAATAAAGGAATAACTTTAAGTTTATCTACTTTACCTTAACCTGATGAAATTCATGATACAGTACTGTTAGAAAGAATTTCATCTACCCTCTCAGTGCTCAGGGCATTTCAAGGATGGTAATGATGAGATCTCTAATTTTATGTATTTATTCTCTTTTGATATATATTTTAAAATCTTAATATTTATTTTATTTGTAGTCAAACATAACCTTAACTATAATTTTTATGTAATAAAAATAAAAGGATAAAATAATAAAGAGAAATAACTTAAGTTCTTACCTCATTGAGTATAACTTTTATAATATATCCTTTAAAGGACTGCCTATTTTCCCAGTGCTTAGGGTATTAAAGAGGGGAATATATGGGATTTATAATTTTTTTAATGTATTTTTATGATCTTAATTTTCTTTAATTTTTTTATATTATTTTTTTATAATATTTTTTATTGGTTCTTTTGAAATTAATTTTTTTTATAAAATATTTTTTAATACATTAATCCTCAGTGGGTATAAAATCTATTACTCTTATACCGTATCCATATTCCCATTCCTTAGTATCCTTTCCTGCGAGCATATCTACAATTGAGGGGCATTCACCTGAAGTATCCTCTATAAAATAGGGGTTATAACTACCTCCTTCTCCATAGTGGGTTCCATAGGACCTACTTGGTGAGATATATATAAGTGGATATGTTCTTTTAACGTTTCCACTGACATATACCTCAGGTTCCTTTGGTGCATACTTTCTAATCCTGAAGTTATCGAAGTATACGTTTTGATATTGGGAGTTATTATGATCCCCCCAAGAGGTTCCAAGTTCAAAGTAACTTCCATAGGGGATGTTTATTGTTGTACTTATCATCCCTGGGTTTTCATTGTTGTTAATATAATCATTTAGAGGGGTGTAGGTTCCATAAACTTTATTTCCCCTAATAAGGATTTTTATGTGGTACCAAGTTCCTTTTTCAGGTTGTTGAGTAGAATAATATAATAATAAATCCCTATTGATATAGTCATATGAATGCGGGTACTCCTTACATATCATTATTGTTGAAAGTGTAACAACTCCATTCAAAGATTCGGACCAATATATATTATCACTTATAGTATTTAGTGTATTTACATTCACACCCCACCATCTACACTTTCCCCCTAAATCAAAGGTATAAAAAGCATCTGGGTGGAGTGTATTGCTTCCATTTTGAGGGTCTGCAAAATACCCTACCATTATATTTGGAGCAGGATAAGGTATTCCACTATTCGGTATATTATAATTATTCTCTCCCTTTGCAATAACTTCTATTGTATAATTCTCCAAACTTATATCATTTAAGGAAATTATTCTTGCAACTGGAGGAGCATCTTCACATCCAATTATTTGCCTATTGTATATAGGGTTGTATAAGAGATTATTGGTTATATTGTAATCCCAGTCCCCATAGAGGTCATTCCACTTAGTATCTATTGAATTATTATATTCAAAATCATCAAATAACTCAAATACTTCATCTCCATTACTCTCAGGTATTTTTGGGTAAGTAGATACTAAGTATATGGTGGTATTTTGATTGGCCTCCAATATAGGAACCTTTATCCATATAATTGCCCTATTGTTGTTAGTACTATCATCTGTATAGTTCCAATACTCTATCCAATAGGGTATATGGTTGCTTTCCTTATCTACAAATCTCAACCCTGTACCATTTGGATCTTTGGAGAAATCAAAATTGCTGTTGTTTAGAATAATTTTAACTTGAAAGTCTGTTAAATCGTAATTGTTAGGATTGGATATATTTATTGGCATAATATATATTGGTTTTAAATAATGATATGCATCCAGTATGGTTTTTACAGTTACATATTGGAAGGAGTTTATATTTTCTGTTTTATTTATGGTCCCATTGTGGGATAGGGTATAATTAAAATTATAATTTATTTTAAAAGTAAATCCATCAACCATGGTAATATTAATTATATTAAAGGAGTAGGTAAAGTTATAACCCTGATTACTGTAGTAATTACTTATATTATTTAAATAATCCCTTACATTATTTTCTGAATTGTTTTTTAAGTAATCCACAACTTCATCAGGATTGTTAAAAAATCCCTCCTTAGCAACTTTTAAACTGGCATCATTTAACACCTTGTTGAATATGGGAGATAGGGAGGAGGATACTACATGATCCACAGAGGAGGATTTTAAATCAACTGAGGACGCCCTCATTTCCTCTATTACCTGTTTTTTTTGAATATCTATGGTATTATAAAATAAGGCTCCCGTTAATAACAGTAATAATACCAAGGTAATCATACTTTGAGAAACATACATTTTTAACCACCATAAATCAATGTAACTTCAATAGGACTACTTGAGTTAAAGTAATATATTGCCCTTTTATAGGGGTAGTTAAAATTGTTTAAATAATCATATACATCATCCTCACTTAGAAAATGTTTGTTTGTTATATGGAGTGAATTGCCATCTCCATATATACCGTACCATCCTTCTGTTCTGTTCATCACTACAACTGCCGATGCCATAACTATATCTCTATTACTTAAACTTCCCTTTGATATGATGTAATTTCCAATAATTAAATTATAATTCTCTAAATTAATCCTATTTTTTAATACATCCTCTGCTATAGATCCATTACCATTGTTTATAAGCAGTATGGCAGATTCCAAAGTACCATCAGATACAAGGGATTTTAATTGATCACTTGCCTTGTCATATAGAATGTTTGTTCTCACAGCATCAGCATAATTGTTAGTATGCTCCACCATGGACATGGTAAAGAATCCCATCCCAACAATGAGAATAATTACGGCAATTAGCACATCCATATCAAATATCAGCATAATAATCTCCCCCCTAATCTTTCAAATTTATAATACTGGATATATTTGCAGGCCTTAACTTTAGTACATATATGGTAGAAATATTAGAATATATAATATTTAGAGTTACAGGTATATCATTGGATATACTTAATATCTTTATTTCGTTAGGTTGATAGATCTCTGAACTGTGGGTGTTTATTACCTTTCCAAATTCACTTATTTTTGGAGTATTATTGACGTGCATACTAAATGGAACTCCATTAACAGAGAGCACCACATCTACAGATTGCGGGGCAGAGATATTGATATAATTCAATTTAGAGGATCCTTTAGTACCAAAATATAGTATTTCTCCCTTAGATATATTTTCATTTATTCCATATGTGGAAGGATAATTCCAAGTTTTTACAGGTATCAAGAGATTTTTTGTTTTAACATATTTATTGCTAAAATTATATGACATACTACCAATAATGTTAGTGTTATTTACATTAGAGTGTATTGTTAAATTATACCTTATAATACCTTCATTACCAATACCCCTAATTGAAAGAGGATCAAAGGTTCCTGGGATAGTGTTTCCTGAAGAGGTATAGTATCTCTCCCTTACTCTATTTATAAATTTTAAATAATCAGGAATATAAGAATTTGATGGAAACTCATGATCCTCAAATAATTTATTTGCTATTAAATTACTCTTTTCAAAGGCCTCAATATCTCTTTTCTCCTCATGGATGGTTAAAATATTATGGGTTATTGCAAAGTATCCTACGTAGAATATCATAAGTATTATCATAACTGAAATTATGGCATTAAAGGTAAAAATATATCCTTTTTTTGATTTTAATTTTGATAAAATTAACATAACAATCCCTGTCGCCTATATTTTTGGTAAATAAAAAAATAATTATAACAATATATAGTGTATATGGCCATAAATAAATATTTTTTTGTTTATAATCTTATATTTATATACATTGTAAATTAATTATAAAATTATGGGTGTATTATTATAGCCAAATAAAAACCTTAACTTATAATTTATAATATATTAATGTAATATACTTAATAAAGGAGATACATTAAGTCTTTTTTTATCTTAGTCCTTATGAAATTTTCATAATACTATATTTGAGAGAATTACTCTTCTCCCAGTGCTTAGGAGTATAAGGAAAATAATTATAGAATTTCTAATTTTTACAAAAATTTTAGATTTTTTATTTTTTTGATTATTCTTAATTTCCATATAAAAATTTTTATAATTCTTTTATTTTAATTTTTTTATTTTTTTAATTATTTTAACATTTTTTATATTATTATTTTTATAAATTATTCTTATTCAGGAAGGATTCTTTTAGAATTAATGTTTTTTATTGTTATAAATAGTTTTTTAAAACTATAATAATATGATTACCCCTATATTATATATAATTTAAACATTAGCAATATATAACATAAAATTAATCTTAACAAAAATTTATATTAAAAATGCAGAATACCTTAATTCCTATAGGATCTTAATAAAAAATAATATTATATTATAAACAAAATAATATTAAAAAACTAATAAAATAATATTAAATTTTTTATTATTGTTATTTCCATTAGCATTTTTTTACAATTAGAACTATTTTTTCATATATCCCCATAAATGACTAAAAACAATAACCTTTTACTTTTCCAGCCCCCTGGTGATTTTATGGATATAGTTATAGAGAATTTAAACTACTATATAGATATTAATTTAAATGTTCATAAAAATATAGATTTATTAATAAAAAAAGATAAAAACAGTAGTAAAGAAGAAATAAAGATATATTCTGGTAAAAACCTCATAGAAAAACATAATTTAAATAAAAAAGATTTAAAGATAATTGATGGTAAAAACAAATGTGCAATTCCAGGATTAACAAATAACCATACTCATATAGCAATGACCCTTTTAAGGGGAATTGCCGATGATATGATACTACAAAATTGGTTAAAGGATAAAATATGGAAGATGGAGGCAAAACTTACAGAGGAGGATGTATATTATGGATCACTACTTGGATGCCTTGAGATGTTAAGGTTTGGCATTACCTCATTTAATGATATGTACTTCTTTCCTGAAGAGGTAGTTAAGGCCACTAAGAAGGTTGGAATAAAGGGAGCCATAGGTTTTCCAATAAGTGATTTCTCCACTCCCCAATGTAAGGACCCAGATAAACTACTAAGTATGTCAGAAAAATTTATAAAAAAATACAGAGGGGAGGAAATAGTTAAGGTGGTTATAGCCCCTCATGCTCCCTACACATGCTCAAAGGAGACCTACCTAAGATGCAGAGAAATAGCCGAGGAGTACAATACTTTGATACATACCCATATATCAGAGACTAGGTACGAGGTTGTAGAGATGGAGAATAATATTAAAATGAGACCTGTGGATTACTTGGAGAGTTTGGGAATATTGAACGACAATTTAATAGTTGCCCACTGTGTATGGATTACAAAAAATGAGGTAAAAAAACTTGCAAAGTACAATGTAAAGGTGGTGCATTGCCCTGGGAGTAATATGAAACTTGCCAGTGGAGGGGTTATGCCCCTTGTGGAGATGTTAAATGAAGGGGTATCCCTATCCATTGGAACTGATGGACCTGCCAGTAATAACAATTTAGATATACTTGAGGAGATTAAGATAATGGCATTACTTCATAAGGCCCATAGATGGGACCCTACAGTGGGAGATATAGACACTGCCCTAAGTATGGCCTTCAATAGTAAATCAATAGGTTTTGAAAATAGGGATATTGTACTATTGGATTTAAATGGCCCACATTTAAGGCCCATACATAACATAAAATCAAATATAGTTTATTCTGCAAATGGAAATGATGTGGATACAGTGATTGTAAATGGGGAGGTATTGTTGAAAAATAAAAGGTTTTCAAAAATAGAGGATGGCCTTTTAAAGGATATTTATAGTAGGGTGGATAATATAATTAAAAAATTTAATTAAAATAAAAATTTTGTCAGTAATAAAAATTTACTTTTTTATAATAAACAATTTTTTATATTTTATAAAAAGTTAAAAATTTATATTTATTTAAAAAAATTTAAAAGTATAATCTTATTTGGTGAAAATTAAATGAAATTTGATATGCATGTTCATACCATAAGATCCAGTTGTTCGTTAAACCCAATAAAATGGCTAAAGAAACTATGCTCCGCCAAAAATATATTGCCAGTAATATGTGATCACAATGTACTAACAAAGACAGATTTTGGAATCCCTGGAGAGGAAATATCAACAGACAAAGGGGAGTTTGTAGGCTTATTTTTAAATGAACAGGTAAATGAAAGGGATATTTTCGAAGCAATAGATAATGTAAAGGATCAGGGGGGATTGATATATTTGCCTCATCCCTTTGATGGAGGGAGAGGTAAATCCCTCTGTAGATATGATGATATATTAAATAATAAGGATTTTAAAAGGAGGGTAGATATTGTAGAGATTTTTAACAGTAGGTGCCTAGATAATAGGCCCAATGAAATGGCTTATGAATATGCCAAAATAAACAACATACTCATGGGAGTAGGTAGTGATACCCATTTTCCCTGGGAGTTAGGTAATGCATACTTAATAATTGAGGACTTTGATAGAGAGAACCCTAAGGATTTTTTAAGGGCCTTAAGAAAGAACAATAAGAATGGTTTAAAATACTATGGAAAATTGGGAAATCCTATGAATATAAAGGTACTTAGTAAATTATCCAAAAAAATTAATAAATCTGGTACTTTAAGGTATCCCAGATTGAATAGATATACTATTAAGCATTTATAATTGATAAGTGATTATAGTCTGAACAAAAATATTTATAATAATAAAAAACCTAAGTTTCAAAAAAAATATTTAAAAAAATAATAAAAATATTAAAATTATAAAAATTAATAAATAATAATTATTAAAAAATAAAATAAAAAATAAAGGATAATCAAGATAAAAAAATAAAAATATAAGATTTTAAAATACCTAAAAAAAATAAATATATAAAAAGTAAAAATTCTACATTATTCTCATTAATGCTCCTTGAGCAATAGGAAAAGGATACTTCTGATAGTACTATCATTATGAACCTTAGTTCAAGGTAAGGTAGGGATATATTTACAGTAAATTTTCTTTGTTATATAATCCTTTTATTAGATTATAAATTTAGGAGATTATATTCCTGACTACAATAGTTAATAATTAATAATTAAACAAAATAAAAATATGAGAGGACACCATGGATAATAAAATAGACAGTATGGGCAATTGGAGAAGGACTCATTTTTCAGATGAAATAAAGGCAGAAATGGATGGAGAAGAAATAATTATTGCTGGCTGGGTAAATTCCATAAGAAAATTAGGTAAATTAATATTTGTAATATTGAGGGATAGAGAAGGAATGATACAGATAGTAATCCCAAAGCAGAAGGTATCCAAGGAGGTATTTGATATTGGAAAATCCCTTGGAAGGGAGGATGTTGTAGGTATTAAGGGAAAGGTTGTGGCAAATGAAAAGGCACCTGCGGGATATGAAATAATACCCACAGAGATCAAAATATTAAATAGGGCGGAATCTCCATTGCCCTTGGATCCATCAGAGAAGGTACCTGCCGATATAGATACAAGATTGGATAATAGATTCCTAGATCTTAGGAGGCCAAAGATACAGGCTCTATTTAAATTAAGATCTGAAATGTTAAGATCTGTCAGAAATACCTTTTATGATGAAGGCTTTATTGAGGTTAATACTCCAAAACTTGTGGCAAGTGCAACAGAAGGGGGCACTGAACTATTTCCAATATCCTACTTTGAAAGGGAGGCCTTCTTAGGTCAGAGTCCCCAGTTGTATAAACAGATGTTGATGGCAGCAGGTTTTGATAGGGTATTTGAAATAGGTCCCATATTTAGAGCCGAGGAGCACAATACAAGAAGACACTTAAATGAGGCAATATCCATAGATTGTGAGATGTCCTTTTCAGATGATAGAGATGCCATGGCAATACTTGAGAGTGTGGTCCATAATACCTTACTTCATCTAAATAAACACTGTAAAAAGGAATTAGATGTAATTGGAGTGGATTTAAACGTACAGGAGGTTCCATTTCCAAAACTAAAATATGATGAGATAGTGGATATTGTAAATTCCAAGGGTGTTGAGATGGAATGGGGAGAGGATCTTTCAAGAGTTGCTGAAAAGGCATTGGGAGAGCATATGGATGGATTTTACTTTATAACCAATTGGCCAATTGAAATTAGGCCCTTCTATACCCTACCAAATGAGGAGGATCCAAGGTTATGCAAAGCATTTGATTTGATGTATAAGGATTTGGAGATATCCTCAGGGGCACAGAGAAACCATATATATGATCTATTAGTAGAGGGCATTAAAAGAATGGGATTGAATCCAGAGAACTTTGGAAGTTATTTGGAAGCCTTTAAATATGGCATGCCCCCCCATGCAGGTTGGGGATTGGGGGCCGATAGGTTTATGATGATAATTGGTGCCCAGGAAAATATTAGAGAGTGTGTTCTCTTCCCAAGGGATAGACAGAGATTAACTCCTTAAATATTTTATTTTGAATATGAATAAGATAGATATAGTTTTAAATAAAAATATCTATAATAAATCCATAAAAAATAAAATAATTAAAATAATAATTTAAAAAATTAAAAATAATATAAAAAATTAAAAAATAATTAAATTAAGAATAAAATAATTAGGATTTTAAAACTTAGAAAGGGAGTAAATACATTAAAAAAGTAAAAATCCTATATTATCCTCTTAATACCCTAAATACTAAGAGCAGAAGGATTTTCTTTACAGAAGAACATTATGAAAGTTATACTTAACAAGGTAGGACTTTAAAATATTTCTTCCTATAACATAATGTCTTTTTTACCCATATACAAGGTATTATAGTTAAGATCATATTTAATCAAAATAAAACATAAAACATTATTAAAAACAATAAAAAAAATATCAACACCATTAAAAATTAAAAAAATATAAACAATAAGTTAAAGTACTTAAAAAAATAAGTAAAAATATTAAAAAATCATTATAAAAATATTTTTTATTAAGGTGATATTATGGTAACTAAGGATGATGTATTAAATGCATTAAAAAAGGTTGCAGATCCTCACATGGGAATCAGTATAGTGGATATGGGATTAATAAAAAACATAGAGATAGACGAGGAAAATAACGTTTCATTTGAATTGATACCTACAAATCCAGCATGCATGAGTGTAATGGGAATGGCGATGAGTTCAAAGGATGTTGTTAAGAAAATCAAAGGTGTAAAAGATGTAAAAGTAACTGTAAAGGGCCATATGATGGAAGAGGAACTTAATAATATGATAAATAAATAAAAATCATTCACTTTATTTTTTATTTTTTTTATAATTTTAAATAATTTAAAATATTATTTTTTATTAATTATTTTTTATAACTTTGTTTTTTTAATATAGGTGGAACAATGTTTAATAAACCAAAGGGAACAAGGGACTTTTTGCCTATGGAGATGAAAAAAAGAAGAATCATAGAAAAAAAACTTAGGAAAGTATTTGAAACCTATAACTTTAAAGAGATACTTACTCCCACATTTGAAAGTTTTCAACTACTCTCCAAAAAAACTGGGGAGGATATTAGAAAGCAACTCTTTGTATTTAAGGACCATGGAAATAGAGAGATGGGCCTTAGACCTGAAGTTACCTCCTCAGTTGTTAGATTCTATTTAAATGAACTTAAAAACCTACCTAAACCCTTAAAACTGTACTATTTTGCAAACTGTTTTAGATATGAAAACCCCCAGGCAGGTAGATACAGGGAATTTTGGCAGATGGGTTGTGAGTTAATTGGTAGTGAATACCCAATAGCAGATGCCGAGATTATAAACCTATCCATGGATGGCCTAAATGCCATAGATATGGATTATGAAATAAATATAGGTCATCTTGGAGTACTAAAGGGCATATTTAAAAGATTCGATCTATCTGAGGATAGGGAGTTAAAAATAAGAAGGTTAATTGATAAGGAGGATTATGGGGGCCTTGAAGACTATCTTTGTGATATTGAATCCCCTGAGGAGTTAAAGGAGGCCATATTCAATTTACTGAACTTTAAAGGGGATAGAGATATAATAAATGAATTAAAGGAAATTTTAAAGGACTATCCTCTCTCCCTTCAAGCCCTGGAAAACTTAGAGGAGATATTGGACTTTGTAAAATACGAGAATATTATAGTAAATTTTGGAATAGCAAGGGGTTTGGATTATTACACTGGAATGGTCTTTGAGATATATGGAAAAAAGGAAGGAGCGAGACAGGTATGTGGCGGGGGAAGATATGATAATTTAATAGAACTATTTGGAGGGAAGCCTACTCCTGCAGTTGGTTTTGCCTATGGTTTTGATAGGATCATGTTAAACATTGATGATTTTGAGATTAAGGAGGAATCAATACTTATTGTACCTGCTAAAAAGGATAAAAATCTACTTAAGAGATCCCTAAGGATTGCAGATGAACTTAGGAAAGGGGGCAAAGTGGTAGAGGTAGATCTCATGAACAGGAAGTTAAACAAGGCACTTAACTATGCCAATACCATTGGAATATCCAAGGTTATAATTATTGGGGAGAGGGAACTTGAAGAGGGTAGGGTATCCTTAAAGGATATGAAAACTGGAGAACAGAAAAGTGTAAAGTTAGAGGAGTTGGAGAGTTTTGTTTAAGTGGGATAAGAATAAAAATAAAAAAATATAATAAGATTAATAAAAAATAAAAAAATAAATAGATAGAAAAGAGATTCATAAAAATAATAAAACAATAGAAAAAGAGATAAATAGATAGAAATCTAAAAAAAACATAAATTCCTAAAAAATTTTTTATAAATCATCCCTTTGGAGAAAAGAATGTTAAAAAGTGGCAGAGACAGAGGGTATAACCAGGATATTATACCTAAGAAGATGCAAGAAAAGATCATAAAGAATTAACTAACAAGAGCACTCAGTATGTTAAAGTAAGATGCAGATTCTACTCTCCCTTTGGATGTAATGGTTAAAAAAATTAACTTTAAAAGTTAATAGGCATGTCCAGAAAGAAATATGATCAAAAAAATATAAAAATTATTATAATAAAAAGAAAGACAAATAGATAAAATGAATTTAAAATTAAAAAGATAATAAATATAAAAAATAAAATAAAAATAAGAAAAAGAATAAAGAATAATATAAAAATAAAAAACCATCTCCCTTAAATACTCTATATAAAAGCATTAAAGAGATAATAAGAAATAAATTATAAATAAATAATTATAAATAAATTATCCTATTGTACTTAGGAGTATTGGAAGAAATTTTCTCTTTTTAATGATTTTTTATTATTTTTTTATTTAATATAAATTATTATTTTTTTATAATTATTTTATTTTTTTAATTCTTATTTAAGGGCATTAATATTTTTTTATTATAATTTATATTAATATTATCTTATCTGGATATGTCCTTAACCATGTATAGCAAAGCATATAATGTTTTAAACTTATTCTGAACATAGTAATCTCATACTTAAAGGATTTTCTCTTCAACTCCAGTGCTTAGGGGTGTAAGAGGAAGGAGGATAATAGTAAGGAATTCTATCTTTTAGGTATTTTATTTTTCTTATATCTTAAGTATTTATTTCTCATATATCTTAAAATATTTATATTTTTTCTCTTATTATTTTATTATTTTATTTTTTTAATTTAATTATTATTTTTTAAATTTTTTATTTTTATCCATTTATTTTATTTTTAATTATTTTTTATAAATTTTATTTTTTATTTTTATTTTCATTATTTTTAATTAGAACAAAAACTCTATCATTTTCCCTTGCAATACCCTTAATCTTAACTCCAACACTCTCCCCCTTTCTACCAATCTTTACAGGCCTATGATCTATTTCCATAGATTCAACTCTCTCCTCTATACAGCCTGTTTTCCTTCCCATTATAAGTATAGTATCTCCCACCTTTAAATCCCTTGAAAGTTTAATCTCTGCCACCCCTACCCTCTTGTAGAAATTCACTACAGCCCCAATCTCTACTTTTTTATAGGGGGAGGCATTCCCCTCAATATGGTATTGAAAATCCTGTTTATTCTCCCTATCTCTAAAATAAAACCCTGTGTCATACTCCCTATTGTAAGATTTAAGAAGTTCCTTTTTAAAGTAAGGTATTTTTTCATGATAGGTTCCATCCAGTACAGAGTCTATGGCCTCCCTATAGGTCTTAACAGTTCTCATTACATAGTCGGCATTCTTACCTCTGCCCTCAATTTTAAAACTATCCAGTACTCCCATAAGTTCTGGTATGTGTTCTACCATACATAGGTCCTTGGGAGATAGGAGAAACTTCCCCTCACAGATTAACTCATGGGTTCCATCGTGGTGCTCATTTATCAATTTCCATCTTCTTCTACAGGGTTGGAGGCAATCTCCACAGTTTGCATTTCTATTAAATAGATAGGAACTTAAAAAGCACCTTCCACTTATTGCCACGCAGAGTGCCCCATGAACAAAACCTTCCAATTCCAAGTCTATGTTTTCCCCTTTTAATTTCTCCCTAATATCCTTTATTTGATTCAGTGTTAATTCCCTGGATAGTATAATCCTCTTTGCAAACTTTCTATAAAATTTGGCACTTAGGGAGTTGGTAATATTACTTTGAACACTTGCATGTATCCTAAGACCATAATCTTTGGCTAAGGACATTACTCCCAAATCACTAACTATAATGGCATCCACCTCTGATTCAACTGCAAATTCTAAAACATCCTTTAACTTTCTTAGATCATTTTCATATATTACTGTGTTTAAACAGAGGTAGATTCTTTTATTGTTGTCCTTTGCAATCTTTACTCCCTCTTTTAATTCCTCTCTACTGAAGTTCTTAGATGTTATTCTCATATTGAATTCCTTTAATCCACAATATACCCCATCTGCTCCATAGTCAATTGCCGTCTTTAAACAGGTTAAATCCCCTGCAGGAGATAGTAATTCCACCATATTATCACCCATTATATTTTTATGTATTAATTCCCTAATTTATTAATACCCAATTTCTTAATTACCTATTTCTTAATTCTCCAATTCCTTACTTAACCTTAAATAGTACTTACTAAGTTCCCTTCTAAAATACTTCAAATCCAAATACTTAACTCTATGGTCCTCTAAGTATATTGCCCTATCCCCTGCAGCAGTTAGTAAATCCAAACTACTTGTGGTTATGATGAATCCACAACTTAACTTCTCCCTTTCCTTTAATATGATCTCTGAAAGGGGCTTTACCCCCTCAAACCAATTGGATAGCAAACCATTTACAAGTAAATTTACTGCAGAATTATCCTCATCTATGAGTATTAAATCCACGCCCCTTGCCATGGCTCCTTGTATCATATAGGCCATAGTCATGGAGCCTGAGGCCCTTCCAATAACATTCTTTGGAGTACCATTTAATCCCTTTGGTAGTTTTTCAAAGAATAAACTAATATCACAACCATGCATCTCCATAGTACCTGTTGTAGATTTGGATAGGTTCCTTGTAGTGATTATATACTCCCTTCCATCCCCTATGAGGTGATCATCCTGCCCACTCTCTATTCCCTCAAGTAGGGTAGTTTTCCCCTGGGCATTTCTTCCAGTTATGATAAATACCTCTTTTTTTTGAATACCTAAGCCAGTAATTATAGTTCCATCGTATAGTTCCACCTCTACAGGGTTTAACTCCTTTGGAGTTATAAAGGGTATATTGGCCCCCTCCTTAGGCCCAGCAATTCTAAAATGTCTTCTAATTGGAGTATAACTCCTTGCAGGTTTTGAGTTATCTCCTATAAATGATACTAAACCTAAATCATCTAATTTATTTCTTAAATCCTTCTGATTTATTATGTTTATATTTTCCCTTTCCAAGGGATTGTATGGAATTTTTTCTATGTATTCTGCCAATTCTTGGGATAGTTCATCTATTTTCCTTCCTATTTCTTTGGGATTTTTCTCTTTAAACACCATCCTAAGAAGTAGATGTATTCTATCCCCCTCTATGTAGTTATACCTATCTGCCCTCCATAGATTACTTCCAATGTTCATATCACAATTTACCACAGTAAGGGGTTCGTAAAGTTCCCTGTACCTCCTTCCAAGGTTTCCTGATAATTGGGGGAATTTTCCTTTTCTCATTTTTTCCTTTATATATTCAATAATCTTGGAGGTACTTCCTTCAAGTCCATATTTATTTAAATTAATTAAATCCTCCCTTCTAAAAATGAAGGGTAAGACTACCTTTATTTTTTTATCTCCCTGCTCACTGGCATAGAATAACTTATTTCTATTTGGGGATTTTAGGGATTCCCTATTTAAATTGGATGTGCCAATGTATTTTATAACCTCTTCTATAAATTGCCAGGTTTTCATTATTTCCCTAATTTTATGGGTTATATAAAACAACATATAATATAAAATAAATTATTAAAATATAGATTATTTAAATAAATTAAAAAATAAAAAAAGTATAAATCATTAGATTTGTAAAGAATATAATATTTTATAATTTTAAAAAAATATTTTTAATTTCAATTGAATTTCATATAAAATTATAAAATATTGAATAAAAAATTAATTAATAATTAAATAATTAAAAAAAAAATAAGAATATAAAAAATAAAACAAATAATCTAAGAATTTAAAATACTTGTAAGGAATGAAACCATAAAAAGTAAAAATCCTATAATATTTCTTTGATGTTAAGCACTAGGGAAGCAAATCGAATCCTTTGACAAGATGAGTATTATAAAAGATATATTATCTAAAATAAAGAATTAAAATAATTATCTATTATGTTTTGTTTTTTAGTATATATTTATTTTAAGATTATATGTTTAAAATATTTATGTACTTGATTATAATTTATTTAATTTTTTATTTATATTATTTTTGCACTTTATTAATTTTTTTGATAACTTTATAAATATTTTTTATTATATAATTATTTTATTTTAATAATGTTTTTATATTTTTATTTTTAATAAACCTAATTTTATTCTATATATGATTTTATATCTTTTATAATAAATAATTTTTTAATTAAATGATCTATAATAATATATAAATTATAATTATAAAAAATAATATTTTAATTAGAAAAATTGAAGTATCTAAGTAAAAGAAATTAGCCTATCCCTTTAAGTAAGGTGATGTTATGATTATCTTAGATTTGGAATTAAAGGATGCCCCTGGAGAACTAATAAAGGCATTAACCCCCATATCAAAAATGGGTATAAATATTCATAGTGTAATACATTTAAGGGAAAAGAAAGTAGATGGTAGGATTCCTGTAAGGTTGGTTGTAGATGGTTTGGAGGATAAGACATTAAATGAAATGATAGATGAACTTGAGAAGTTAGATGTCATAATTACAAAGGTAAATAACTCCATTAGAAAAAGGGACATAGATTTAGTTGTTATTGGTCATGTGGTAGATACAGATATAAGGGATACCATTGATAGATTGAATAAATATGGATTAGTGATAGATTTAGATCTTTCAATGCCTGATCCATTTAAAGAGTCCTCTGCAAGAATGAAAATAATAGTGGATTCTGAAAAATTAAATGATTTATACAATGAACTTGATAAACTATCTAAGGAGAAAAACTTATTATTTATTAAATCTTTTTAATAAAATAGAGGAGAAAGTATGAAGGTAATATTACTTGGTTTTGGAATAATTGGTAAAGGGGTTATTAATGTTATTAGAAAAAAAAAGGAATATCTTAAAAATAAATATGGCATGGATTTAAAGGTAGTGGCAATCTGTGATAGAAGTGGTGCCGCCATAGATGAAAATGGTTTAGACCTTGAATTGGCATTAAGGGTTAAGGAAGAAACTGGAAAAATATCAAAGTATCCTGAAAAGGGAACCTCCCTACCAATAGTGGAGGTTATAAAATCCATCGAGGCAGATGCCCTTATTGAAGCCACTCCCACTAACATAGAAAGTGGAGAGCCAGCCAAGACCTATATAATTGAGGGATTTAAAAGTGGAAAACATGTAATTACTGCAAATAAGGGGCCCCTTGCCCTATACTTCAATGAACTATTGTCCTATGCTAAAAAATATGATAGAATATTTAGGTATGAGGCCTCAGTTGGGGGGGCAATGCCCATAATCAATTTGGCAAAGGAAACCCTTGCTGGCAATGAGATTACAGAGATAAAGGGAATACTAAATGGAACCACAAATTATATTTTAACAAAGATGGAAAGGGAAAAACTTGATTTTGATACTGTATTAAAGGAAGCCCAGGAACTTGGAATAGCAGAAACTAACCCTCATCAAGATATAAGTGGCTTGGATACTGCTGCAAAAATAGTTATCTTGGCAAATTCCATTATGAATATGGAGGTTACAATAAGGGGTGTTAATATCGAGGGAATAACTAAAATAACCCCTGAGGCACTTAGCATGGCCAATAAAGGGGGATATACTATAAAATTGATTGGGGAGGTAGGTGAAAATAAACTTGAGGTAGGCCCTAAATTAATACCCCTTGATGATCCATTGAATGTAAAGGGCTCTTTAAATGTGGCCATGTTAAATACTGATTTGGCAAAGGAGGTTATTGTGGTTGGAAGGGGAGCAGGAGATGTGGAAACCTCTTCGGCTATTTTAAGTGATATTATAAATATTTATTTAAAAAGTAAAAAAATGGGGTAAAATATAATTCCAAACAAACATTTGTATTATATTATAAAAAATTAAATAAAAAATTAATAAAATTAATTTAAAATTTTAGAATATTTAAAAAATAATAAATATATTAAAAAAATTTAAAAATCTTTTATTATTCTTAAATTTAAGTATTACTTTTTTCATAATGTCTTTAAGATTTGATTAATTTTATTATTTTTTTAGGTTTATTTTAATTTTTATTTTTTTATTATTTTTTTATTTTTTAAATTGATTATTTTTATTTTTTATGTTGAAATATGGTTTAAAGTTGTCCTTGACTATATTTTTTTATATCCTTGAATAGTATGGAATTTCTATTCCTTAAGTATTACTTTTCTTTATACTTTAAAGCATTTATTTTTATATTATCTTAAGGTTTAGATTATTCATTATATTTTTAAATTAATTTTATTTTTATTTTTTTATTTTTTAAATTTTTTTAATTATTTTTAATTATTAAATAGACATGATTTAAGTTAAGTTCTAATTATAGTTAATCCGTTTTTCTTTATATCATTTATTATAATTATTCTTTATTTTTTTATTGTTTTTAAATATATTTAAAACTAAAATTACCACCATACTTTTTTAATTCCCAATAAATAGGCCAAAATATTACTAAGTAAATGTATTAATGGAGTTATAATTAGCAACAAAATAATCATATCCCAAGGTATTGGTGCAAAGGGATAGGCAAATAATATGGCAAATACTACAAAACCAAGTTGGTCCAATAGGGGGACAGGCCTTCCCTGGGCAAATCCTAATCTTCTTTTAATAAAACTACCTAACATATCCCCAAATAGTGCCCCCGAGGATAACAATAAACCAATCCATGCCCATTCAAGGATATTGTAATGAAATGCAATATTTCCAAAAATATCCAAATTAAAAAAAATACCCTCTAAAATGGCAACAATAACACCACATAACAGTCCAAAAAAGGTCCCCCTGTAGGTAACCCCATTTCCTATTATCCTTCTTCCATCTATGAACATCCTACCTGAGTCTAAGGGCCTACCTCCTCCAAATATACAGGCGGTGGCATTTGTAGTATATGCAGGTAGAATATATATTAATGAGTTAATTATTAAATAAATAATATCCATAAAATCCCTCAAACTTATAATTTTTATTTTTTTTAATTTATTAAATACTTATTTAAATATATCCAAAATAACAATATTTTTATATATTTATATATATGGATATATGTTATATTAACTTTTTACAATATACTCAAATTCTCTAAAAAAAATATAATATATAAGAAAATAAATTATAACGAAACAAAGTGGGAGGGGATAAAATAGATTGGGGGTGTTGAATATATTTAAATTCCAATAAAAAATCATTTAAAATTATTCTTTGATAATCTGGGGTATGAGGGGGTGGGAATGGGGTTTAGGAGAACGAGTCTCCAACACACGGTGTTATCAGCAGCATATTGGGGGTGTAACAAAATATTTTGCCACTGTCCCACACCGTGCATAATCTAATTAATACTTCTAATATATATATTTTTCGTTTATTGATTTTAATTAACTTATGAATAAATTGTAATTATGTATAATATATTTAATAAATCTTATTAATATTATTGAGACATATATTTTTATAATAGGTATTTAACATATTACATTTAGTATATTGGGATATTATAAACCTATACATAGATATAGACAAATACATATAGATTATAAACCCATATATGGAGGTGAATATATGGATAGCCCCAGAGTTGGGGTTTTTGTTTGCCACTGCGGTGCCAACATTAATGGTTTCGTGGATTGTGAAGCCGTAAAGGAATTTGCTTCAAAACTTGATGGAGTAGTGTATGCAGAGACATATCCCTTTTATTGTTCTGACCCAGGTCAAAAAATAATTAAAAAGGCAATAGAGGATTATAAGTTGAATAGAATAGTTGTTGCAGCATGTACTCCTAAGATTCACGAACCTACCTTTAGGACATGTATTGCAGAGGCAGGCTTATCCCCCTATTACTTAGAATTTGTAAATATTAGAGAACAGGATTCCTTTGTCCATATGGATGATGTAGATAAGGCAACTAAAAAGGCCATGGAATTAGTTGCTGGTGGAGTAGAGAGAGCCAAAAGATTGGAAGACATACCTCAAAAGGTTGTAGAGGTAGATAAATCCTGTTTGATTATTGGAGCAGGTATTGCTGGAATACAAGCCGCTCTTGATTTAGGAGATCAAGGTTATAAGGTTTATTTGTTAGATAAAGATGAATCCATAGGAGGGAGAATGGCCCAGTTGGCCAAGACATTCCCTACTGATGACTGTGCCCTGTGAATTTTAGCCCCTAAGATGGTTACAGTAGCAAACCACCCTAATGTTGAAGTAATTACCTATGCCGAAATAAAGGAAATTTCCGGGTATATTGGTAATTTCGAAGTAACTGTCGAAAAAAAGGTAAGATACGTGGATGAATCCAAATGTACTGGATGCGGTGCCTGTGCCGCAGTGTGTCCAATAGAGGTGCCCAATGAATTTGATTTAGGATTGGGTACTAGGAAAGCCATATATGTGCCATTCCCACAAGCCGTCCCATTGATATATACCATCGATAAAAACTACTGTATAGATTGTAGATTATGTGAAGGGGCCTGTGGTCCTGAGGCAATTGATTTCAATCAAGAGCCAAAGGAAATTAAATTAAAGGTGGGCACAATTATTACAGCAACAGGCTATGATGAATTTGATGCCACCTTAAAGGAGGAGTATGGATATGGGGTTTATGATAATGTCATAACAACCTTAGAATTGGAGAGAATGATTAACCCTGCAGGACCCACAGGTGGCCATGAAATAAGGCCCAGTGATGGAAAGCATCCACATAGAACTGTATTTATACAGTGTGTAGGTTCCAGAGATTTAAAGGTGGGTAATCCATACTGCTCAAGGATTTGCTGTATGTTTGCTCTAAAAAATGCCCAATTAATGAAAATGCACGACCCTAACTCCGAGGTATATATCTGCTATATGGATATTAGATCCTTTGGTAAAGGTTATGAGGAATACTATCAAAGGGCCCAGGAACAGTTTGGAGTTAAGTTCATAAGGGGAAGACCAGGGACCATCATTGAAGATCCAGAAACTAAAAACTTGATTGTTAGAGTGGAGGATACAT
The DNA here is from genome assembly GCA_019561555.1 of Methanothermococcus sp. SCGC AD-155-C09. Taxonomy (GTDB): domain Archaea; phylum AGJL01; class Methanococci; order Methanococcales; family Methanococcaceae; genus Methanofervidicoccus. The sequence goes on along the minus strand of JAHEQB010000079.1, from coordinate 14,632 downwards.
TAATGGGAGAAGTCCTTGAGATTGAGGCAGATCTTGTGGTATTATCTGCAGGACTTGTATCAAGGCCTGAAACAAAGAACTTGGCAAAAATGATGGGATTGGATATTAGCCCAGATGGATTCCTAAAGGAACTTCACCCAAAATTGGCTCCTGTTAATACCAAAGTTGATGGTATAGCCATTGCCGGTGTAGTTCAAGGACCTAAGGATATTCCAGATACCGTGGCTCAGGCCAAGGGTGCAGCAAGTGCTGTGGCAATTCCAATGTCCAAGGGAGAATTTAACATAGAAATGATAAGGGCCTTAGCAGATGAAGATTTATGTGGTGGATGTGAAATCTGTGGAGCAATGTGCCCCTACAATGCAATATCCTATAAAGAAGAAGATGGGCATCTAATAGCAGTTGTGGATGATATTGCCTGTAAAGGATGTGGTTCCTGTTGTGGAGCCTGTCCAAGTGGGGCCATGCAATTGAGATACTACAGAGATGAGCAGATAATCTCAATAATCGATGGAATATTTGAGGCCCATCAGTTAGTAAATCATTAAAACTATAATTTGGGATGGCACAACCTATATACTATATGGCTAATAATTACTAAGAATTAAATAAATATTAAAAAAATAATAAAAAAATAATAAAAATAAAAATTAATTAAATTAACATTAGGGTGGTTATACAATCCCGCAAGATGATGCACTATCCGAAGACAAATTGTCAGGATAGTGTTGATTGGGACTATGTAGTCCTTATGGGATTTTAAATATTTATTTAAGTTTTTATAAATCAAAGAAAATAATAAAAAAATTAAAAAATAAAAAATAAAAAAATAATTATAAAATTAAAAAAATAAAAAATAAATTAAAAAATAAATAATTTAAAAAATAAATTATTGATTATCAAATAATTAAAAAAAATAAATAAAAATATTAAAAGAAATAGAATATAACTAAAAAATAATTATAGTGGAGCAATAAAATATTTTAGAATATATAAAACTTTAAAATAGAATATAATTAAGAGGGCATGCCCAACTATAATAAAAATAAATTAAAATAAAATACTGGTGAAAATATGGAAGATCCAGTGATTATAGTATTTTCATGCTACCAGTGAGGATATGGTGCAGCAGACTTGGCTGGTACAAGTAAAATGCAATACCCTGCATCTATTAGGGTTGTAAGAATACCCTGTACTGGTAGGTTTGATATAGCCTATGCACTAAGGGCATTCCAAAAGGGGGCCGATGGTGTAATGGTTGTTGGTTGAAAACCTCATGAATGTGCCTTTGAGACTGGAAACTTTAGGGCCGAAGAAAGAGTTAAACTTACAAAGGAAATATTGGAGGAACTTGGGATAGGGGGAGAAAGGATAGAGATGTTCTTCATGAGTGCAGCAGATGCCGCCAAGTTTGTTGAGGCATCAAATCTCATGTCCGAAAGAATCAATAAATTAGGCCCTAATCCTCTCAAATCCAGTCAGGGTTAAAGGAAAAGAAATATTAAAAAGGATGAGTTCCATGGGGAACCTATATGGACCTATGGAATGACTGCCTCCAAAGTAGGAGGTATTTTATTTTAATATTTATTATTTTAATAAGGGTGATTAATATATGGCAGATAAAGTGAAAGTAGGAATGATTCAATTATGTGGATGTTCTGGCTGCCACATGTCACTGTTGGATCTTCACGAAAAACTTTTAGATGTTCTCCCCAATTTGGAAATTGTTTATGGGCCTATTGTAGCAGATATAAAGGAAATTCCAGAGGGCATAGATGTATTCCTTATAGAGGGGGGAGCCAGAAATGAGCACGATAAGCACCTTATAGAGGAAATTAGAGAAAAATCAAAAATTGTGGTGGCATGGGGAACATGTGCCGCTTATGGGGGTATCCCTGCCCTTGGTAATTTATACCCCAACAAAAATTTATTGAATGAAGCCTACTCTACCAATTCAACAGATAATCCCGGTGAAATTCCAGAGGAAAATATTCCAAAACTATTGGATAGGGTGTATCCAGTATCCCATATTATAAAGGTGGATTATACAGTACCAGGATGTCCTCCAAAACCAGAACATAATGCAAATTTAATAGTGGCACTATTGGAAGGTAAGAAACCTAACATACCTACAAAAATACTCTGTGATGAATGTCAAAGAAAAAAGGAAGGTACCTATCCTAAGGAACTTAAGAGAACCTTTGAGGGCATTCCTGATAAAGTAGTGTGCCTATATGAACAGGGATATACCTGCTTAGGTATGGCTACAAGGGCAGGTTGTGGGGCAATGTGTCCATCAGTAAATATTCCCTGTAGAGGTTGCTATGGAAAAACAGATGGTGTTATAGATCAGGGATCTGCAGGAGCAGATGCCTTTGCACCTACAGGTGATGCAGTGCTAAAACTTCCAGATAAAGTAGGTCTATTCTATAGATTCTCAATGGCTGATGCATTAATACCTAAGAAAGTGGAGAAATAAAAAATAAAAATAAATAAAAAAATAAAGTATGGTAAAAAAATAAAAAAATAATTAATAATAAAATAATTAATGAGATTTTAAGATTATTTAAGTAAATACATTAAAAAATAAATAATAAAAAAATAAAATTAAAATAACCTAAAAAAGTAATAAATTTAATCTAAATCCTAAGATAAAAGGTAAAAAATAAAATACATAAAGATTTAAGGGAAAATGAATGCTTAAAGAGTAGAAATTCCATACCACTACCTCCTTTCCTCCACACTCCTAAGCACTGGAAGTGCAGAGGAAACTCTTTAAGTATGGAATTATCATATTATAAGAAGGACTGTATATGCATCTAACGTATATTCATTGATTGTTATACTACCTATTAATTGTAATTATATCCATTAATTATTATTTAATTATATTAATTAATATTTATAAAAATTAAATAAAACATGGTGACCTATTATGGGTAAAGTTACTATAGAGCCAATAAGTCGTGTTGAGGGCCATGGTAAAGTTACAATTACATTGGATGATTCAGGAAAACCAACAGATGTTAAATTGCACATTACTGCAATAAGGGGGTTTGAGCAATTTGTTGTAGGAAGACCTGCTGAAGAGGTACCAAGGATTATAACTAGGATCTGTGGAATATGTCAAACTCCCCACCATCTTGCAAGTGTTAAGGCTGTTGATGCTGCTTGGGGGGTTGAAATTCCAAGTGCTGCTAAAAAACTTAGGGAATTAATGCTTATGGGGAACATGATACATAGTCATGCCCTACACTTCTACTATCTTGCGGCTCCAGATTTAGTATTAGGTCCTGATGCAGATCCTTCAATTAGAAACATTGTGGGGATCATAGATAAGGCTCCAGAGGTTGCTAAAAAGGCAATAGCCATGAGGAAGTTTGGTCAGACATTAATAGAAAAGACTGGAGGAAGGCCTATTCACCCGGTGACTGGAATTCCTGGAGGAATATCCAAGAACCTAAGTGAAGAGGAGAGAGATGCATTTTTAAAGGAAATTGACACTATGATAGAGTATTCAAAGGAAAGTATTGATTTAATTAAATCATTAAATGAACAGTACATGGATGAAATAAAATCCTTGGGAACAATAGATACCTGGTATTTAGGTATAGTTAAGGATGGAAAGCATAATTTTTATGATGGTAATTTAAGATTCCTATCCCCTGATGGTAGTGAAAAAATAGAATTTATGCCTTCAGAATATTTAGAGTATATTGGAGAACATACTGTACCTCACAGTTATGTAAAGTATCCCTACTGTAAAAAGGCAGGATATCCTGAAGGTATTTATAGAGTGGGTCCTTTGGCAATGATGAATGTATGTGATAGTATGGCAACACCTTTGGCTGAGGAGGCCAGAAAGGAGTTTATAGATTTATTTGGAAGTCCTGCTAATCAATCCTTGGCCTACAATCATGCAAGACTTGTAGAATTATTGGGGGCCTGTGAGAGAACCAAGGAACTTTTAGAGGATAGTGAAATTACCTCCACAGATATAAAGGTGGAGGTAGAACCAAAGGCAGGCAATGGTGTTGGTGTTGTAGAGGCTCCAAGAGGGGTATTAATACATAATTATGAGACAGATGATAGGGGAATTGTTATAAAGGCCAATATGATAGTGGCCTCAACTCACAATGTACCTACAATGGAAAAGGCCATTCAACAGGCTGCAACAGAGATCTTTAAGTAAATACTATGTAAATGCTATTAAAGGTGATAGTATGGACATAGATGAAAAAAAATTGAACCTCATAGAAATGGTTTTAAGGGCTTATGACCCATGATACTCATGTGCTGCCCACATGATTGTTAAAAATAAAAAGGGAGAAGTAATATTTGAAATAAAAAAAGAGGATTAAATCCTATAACCAAACCCTTATGGGAGGTTGTAGGGAAAAAATAAAAATAATAAAATAAATAATTAAAATAATTTAAAAAAAAGATAAAATAATTATAATAAAATAAATAAAAAAATAAATAATAAAAATAATAAATAATTAAAAAAATAAAAAATTAAATATATATAAAAAATAAAAAAATATTAAATAATTATAGTAAGGAACATAATATTTTGAAAGTGATTATTTATATACTTTTAAAGGACGAGTTCAGGGAGTTATGTTCCTACTATAAATTTAAAAGATCATATGCTTAACTATAATACTTAATTCACCTGCAAGGAGGTTTAGTATGGGTGGTATTAAAATTCAAGAGGAAGCCTGTTTAGTATGTAATGCCTGTGCTGCCATCTGTCCTATGGAAGCCATTGAGATAGCCCCATTTAAGGTTTGTATTTTATGTATGCAATGTGTTAATGCATGTCCCACTGGGGCCCTATATGAATCAAATAACGTGGTGGCATTTAAACCATCAAAGTGTATAAAATGTGGAGCCTGTGCAGAGGCATGTCCTACAAAGATAAAAAAGGTTGATGATAGACTTCCCTACTCCAAGGGACACTGTGTCCTATGTAAAAGATGTGTTGAGATATGTCCAATAGACATAATATCCATACCTGGTTTAATTGAAAAGCCTCCCAAGGAAATCAAAATACCTGAGGAGCCAATAGGTGTTACTGATGATTGTGTGGGATGTGAAATCTGTGTTCCAGTATGTCCTGTAGATGCCATAACCATGGAGGATAACAGAGCCGTTATTGATAAAGATAAATGTATATATTGCTCCATCTGTGCCCAAACCTGTCCATGGAATGCCATATTTGTTTCAGGTAAGATACCTAAGAAGAGAAAGAAAGAAATACTTAAGTTTGAGGTTGATGAGAATAAATGTATAGGATGTATAGTTTGTGTTGAGACCTGTCCTGGAAATATGATAAAATTTAATAGAAAAAAACTCATAGTTAAGTTACCAAAGGCCTGTCCTGCATGTGAATTATGTGTAAAGGCCTGTCCTGTAGATGCTCTAACCTTGGAGGTAAAATACGAATCAGCACATCCAATTACAGATGAGGGCTTAGTAATTATTGAGAAGGACTATGATATATTAGAAAAATGTTCCAAAGTATGTCCAACAGATGCAATTGTGGCAGATAAAAAAACAAAAACTATAAAAATGTGTATAGTTTGTGGAGCATGTACTGTGGCATGTCCAACTGGGGCCTTGAAATTAGGTACTATAAATCATAGGGGGAAGAATTATAATAGAATAGAGTTTAGCCCACATTTATGTGATAAGTGTGGCAAGTGTGTTGAAGTATGTCCTATGAAAACCTTGAGATTAAGCAGGGGAAAGATACCATTAAAGGGGTACTGTGTAATGTGCTTACTCTGTCTATCCTGTGCCGAGGCTGAGAAAAAGAAAGTATTGGAATTAAGATAAAATCTTATAGGTATTAAAAATTTATATTAATCATAAAAATAAAATAATATAAAAAAATATAAATATTATAAAAAATAATTATATTTATCATTAATAATTTAACTATTTATAATTAATAATTTTAAAAATAAATAATTAATAAAGCCCAATAAGGGGTGATTCCTTTGGTAGAAGTTATAAAAAATGTTGTATGTCCATTTTGTGGTTGTCTCTGCGATGACATTGAAGTTATGGTAGAGAATAACCACATAGTTGGAACAAAGAATGCATGTAGGATAGGCCATGCAAAATTCATGCACTTTGAAGGTGCTGTAAGATATACAGAGCCTTTAATGAGGGAGAATAAAAAAGATGATTTCAAAAAGACAGACTATGAAACAGCAATAGAAGAAACTGCGAGATTATTGGTAGAATCAAAATTACCTTTGATGTATGGATTTTCATCCATAGATTGTAATGCCCAGCATGCAGCAATAAGTACTGGTATTGAAGTAGGTGCCATATTGGATAACACTGCAAGTGTTTGACATGGACCTTCACTATTGGCAGTTCAGGAGATAGGATACCCAGTTTGTACTCTTGGTGAAGCCAAAAGTAGGTCAGATGTAGTAATATTCTGGGGATGTAATCCAATACATGCCCACCCAAGACACATGGGAAGATATTCTATATATGCCAGAGGGTTTTTCAGAGAGAGGGGAAGAAACGACAGAACTGTAATTGTGGTGGATCCAAGAAAAACAGATACTGCAAAATTGGCAGATGTACATGTACAGTTGGAACCCCATAAGGACTATGAATTGGTAAGTGCCATGAGGGCTGCACTTAGAGGCTATGAATTTGAAGTTGATTCTGTGGCAGGAGTTCCTGTTGAAACTATCTATGAGGCAATGGATCTTTGTAAAAGTGCTCAGTTTGGACAGTTATACTTCGGTATGGGAGTAACAATGTCCAAGGGAAGACATAGAAACGTAGATATTGCAATTAACTTGATTATTGACTTAAATACCTATACTAAGTTTGGATTAATGCCAATGAGAGGACATTACAACGTAAATGGATTTAACCAGGTTGTTACATGGCTCACTGGATATCCATTTGGTGTGGATCTCACAAGGGGCTATCCAAGATACAACCCAGGGGAAACCTGTGCAAATGATGTTCTCCAGAGAGGAGAGACTGATATGATGCTAAACATTGCAGCAGATTCTGGGGCACACTTCCCACAAAAGGCAATTGAACACATGGCAAAAATACCCTTGGTATGTGTAGACCCTCACCAAACTCCCACCACAGAAATATCAAATATTGTAATACCCACCTCCTTTTCAGGAGTGGAAACTGGAGGCGTAGCCTATAGAATGGATGGGGTTCCATTAGAACTTAAAAAGGTCGTTGATGTTCCAGAGGGAATCTGGACTGACAAAGATGTTTTCGATTACATGCTTAAAAAAGTAAAGGAAATGTTATAATTAATTAAATAATAACTTCCTGTAAATTTGTAATAAATATTAAATAATTTGGGTATCCTATCTCCTACAGAATAAAGTAATATTTTTGAAGGGGAACCCATCTGGGACTCTTCAAAAAAATCTTTTTTACTATTTTTATTGGAATTTAAAACTTAAAATTTAATTCTATTATTTTTATAGTCTTAAAAAACTTAATAAAATAAAAACCTTATTCCAAAAAATAATTATAAAATAAAAAAATTTATAGTTAAGAACATAATTTTTTAAACCAAACCTAAATATAAAAAATAATAAAAAAATAATTAAAAAAAATTAAAATAAAAAAAATAATTAAAATTAAAAATTAAAAAAATAAAATAATCCAGATCTTAAGATAAAAGGGGAAAATAAATACTTAAAGATATATAAGAAGATAAAAAAAATAGAAATTCCATATTACTACTCCCTTACACCCCCAAGCACTGAAAGTGCAGAGGAAACCCTTTAAGTATTAGATTATTATATTTATAATAAGTTTGAAATATTTTATGTTTTACTACAATTTTATATTTTTATTATTTTTTAATAATTATTTATTTTATTTTTTATAGGTTTTATTATAAATGTTTTTTTAAGTGTATTATAGGCTATAAGTTTAAGATATTATGTTCTTAACTATAATTAAAAAAATAAAATAATATAGTTAAGATAAATATAGTAATCTAAGATTTTAAAATATTTAAGAAGGAAGTAAAAACATAAAAAGTAAAGATCATATACTATCTCCTTAATGCTCAAGCACTGGGAAAAAGGCAATCTTTTACAGAGTTTATTATTTTTTGTTACTTTATTAGGAAATTATGTGCTTTATAATTTATATATTATTCAAATACCTTTGACATACAGCCTGCAATAAAACCTGCTATGGCATCGTCTAAAAAAATATATCCTTTTTTATCAAGAATTCCTATTATACCGGGCTTTTTTGCATCATACCATTTAAAGTTAAAAATCCCTTTAGTTCCAGATATTTCATTGGCAATTGCCATTCCAATAACTTCATCTGCATAAATATAATTTGGATCTTCATTATAATCAAAGGGTAAGTTCCCCTTAATGCCCTCTTCTTCAAGTTTTAAGGCACAGATTAGTAATATCAATACATTGGGATCATTTAACTTATTTAATATTATTTTTTCAAGTTTTTTTCGGATATTATATTTATCCCCATTGGAAATGCACAGTTCCATTCCACAGTCTATCATATTTTCCAAATTAACCCCATATTTTTCCAGATTTTTCAAAAGACTTATTTTAGAGTCATTTAAAATATCCTTACAGTTATTCATCCTATTACCTTAAGAATTATTTTATAAAATTAAATAAAAAAATTATAAAAAATAAATAATTTGAAAAAATAAAAATAATTTAAATTAATTAAAAATAATAAATCAGTATTTCCTAAGAATATCTAAAAACACTAAAAATGAAGGATTTTTACTTTTAAAGTTAATTTTTTAACTTTTACATTTGAGAAGGATAGAGTCCAGTATCTTACTTGATGTAAGTAGCAATGTTCTTTTTTATTAGGGCCTTTCTTTTATAACCCTATGCTTTATTTTTTATATTTTAAAATTTTAAGATTATATTTTATTTTCTTTTATTTTTTATTTAATAAATTTTTAATTATTTTTTATTTATTTAAAAAAATTATAAAAAATATATTCTAAACCTCTAAAAACATAAAACAAGTGGTGTCAGCTCGCCCATCTATCATCATAACTCAGAAGCTACTCCGATCATCATCCACCAAAATTAAAGTAATATTAATTAATATAAACTAATTATTTTTTTATATATATATACTTAATCATTTAAGATGATTTGAGGAATACCTATGAACTTAACAGAACTTGATATTATAAAAATAATAGGCAATAACCTAACTTATAAAGGAAATGTATTAAAATCCATAGGGGATGATTGTGCAGTTTTTAAATTGGAAAGGGAATATTTGGTTATTACTACAGATATGATGTTTAAATCTACGCACTTTCCAGATATATTAACTCCCTTTCAGATAGGTATGAGAATAATTACTGCCAATTTATCAGATATTGCAGCCATGTGTGCTAAACCCCTTGGTATTGTGGTATCAATGGGATTTAATGCCCCAAAAAAGGATTTTATTATGGAATTAACCAAAGGTATGGATCACATGGCAAGAGAATATAAATGTCCCATTGTGGGAGGGGATACAAACAATTCAAAGGAATTAACCCTCTGTGGCACAGCATTTGGGATAACAAAGAATCCAATATTTAGGGGAGGGAATATTGGAGAGGATATAATGATTACCTATGATATTGGAAGGGTATATTGTGCATTGGAAATTATTAAAATGAAAGATAAGGGTATAATTAATAAAAGAACCTTTGAAAGCCTTTTAGAGGAATATCCCAATATCATAAAAAAATTAACAGAACCTATGGCAAGGGTAAATGAGGGAATTGTTATAAATGAATATATAAACTCCTGTTGTGATATATCCGATGGCCTTAAAAAAGAACTATTCTATATTGGCAACTTTGAGGTATATAGTAAAAAACTTTTAAATGCCATTCCAAAGGATGTTATGGAGTTCTGCCATAGATTAAACATCGACCCAATAGTAGCCGCCTTAAATAGTGGCGAAGAATTTGAATTGCTATTTACAACAGAGAGATCCAAAGAGGTAATACATAAATTAAAGGAAGAATGTAATGGAAGGGCAATTAAGATCGGTAAGGTAATTGAGGAGGGGCATTACATAGATGACATAGAATTGAAACCTGGGGGGTATATCCATAAATGGTAATTAAAAATAATCTAATTAATACTAAATAAAAATAATTTTTAACCAATACTAAATACCCTATAACTTCCTAAATGCTTAATATGGGCCACATGCTCTTTTAAGGCAGATATTAGATCTTTTTCATTACTTGGAGTTATGTAATCAATGTAAAATAAATAATTTCCAATTTCCTCCTTTGAGGGCCTAGATTCTATTCTTGTTAAATTTACATTATATCTGTTAAATTCCCGCAATATTTCATAGAGTGCTCCAGGCTTATTTTCAATTAACTTTACTATTATGGTGGATTTTATTAATTCATTGGTGCTTTTATCATAATTTGGTTTTAATGATTTAATTAAGTTTAAATTATACTTTCCAATCAATAGGAACCTCGTGGTATTGTTTTTATAATCCTGAATGGATTCCTCAAGAATCTTTAAATTATATAGTTTAGCAGCCTCTTTGGAGGCTATTGCTCCAACTTCCTCATTTTTTGTATTATATGCCAATTCAACAGCCTTTGCAGTACTTGATACAGGTATGGCCTCCCATCCATATTTTTTTATGTATTTTCTACATTGGGCAAGGGCTTGAGGATGGGAATATATTTTTTTTATCTTATCCTTATTATAACCTATTAAACAGTGATTTATATTTATATCCAATTCTCCATATATTCTTATTTTATCATGAAACTCCAATAATAAATCCTGTGTAAGGGATACTGATCCCTCTATGGAATTTTCAGAGGGCACTACCCCACAGGAGGAATGCCCCTCTGAATCCTCCAAACATTGAAAAACCTCATAGATTGAATTGCAACATAGTATATCATTATCCCCTATTATCTTGGAAAATACCTTGGCAGCCATTTCAGAATAACTACCATTGGGCCCTAAACAATATATCATAATTTCACCTTTGATTATAATAATTAAATAAATTAATCGTAAAAATAAATAAAAAAATTTTTTATTAATAAATAAGGTTAAAGCAATAATTGTAATGATTTTATAAGGATAATTAAAATAAAAATAAACTATAAAATCTTAATTCCCATTAAGAATTAATGAAAAGGATAAAAAAATAATAAAATAAAATATAAAAATATAAGGTTTTAAAATACTTAAAAAGGGCAATACATAAAAAGTAAATCCTAATCCTATATAATTTATATAATGATCCTAAGCACTGGAAGGGTAGGTAGAATCCTTTGACAGGAAAATTATTAACTTTATCAGGCTAAGATGGGACTTAAAGTATTACTTTTTGTTATATTTTATATTCCATTATTTTTATATATCATAGATTAAATTAAGGTTATGTTTTCGTCCATAATTGTATTTTTTTATATTTTTAGTTATGTATAATATTTTAAACTTTTATTTTTTAATTATTTAAATTATTTTTTAATTTTTATGTTAATTATTATTCTTAATTAATTCTAAATAAATTTATATTAAAATAAAATATTTATTATAAGTTTAGAAATTTTCCATTAATACTAATTATTTATTTTTGATAATTACTAAATTTTAATTCCTTATTTTTATTTTAATTATACTTAGGAATGAGAAATAACAGCCTTAAAAATAATAAAAAGTTAAAAATCCAAAGATATTATATCAATATCATCAAATACTTCATTGAGATACTTTAAAAATTCCTTTAATCCATAAACCTCTGTGCCATAGTGCCCAGCATCTATTACACATAGATTAAGGTCCTCTGCCAATATCTCGGAGTGATGGGTTAAATCTCCAGATATATAAACATCTGCTAACTTTGATACTTGGGCAATATCCCTTTGAGAGAGGCCATAACCTGAGAGAACAGCAACTTTAAAGACTCTTTTATCCTCAACAATCTCTGAATTTACAACCTTGGGATTTTCATTTAGATATTTCTTTGTGAGATGTAGTATATCCTCAAAGGTCCCATTAAATACCCCTATCCTTCCCAATCCATTGCTATATAGATATTCAACATCCTTTAAATCATACAATTTAGCAAGGGCATCATTTAAACCATTTTTACAAATATCCAAATTTGTATGGGCAGAATACAATATTATGTCCCCCTCTATTAATATTTTTAATTTCTCATATATTAGACCATTAAATGATCTTATAGGATCCTTTAAGATAGGATGGTGAGTAAATAAAAAATCAACATTTTTATTATGGGCCCCTTTAATAACCTTCAAAGAGGGATCCAATGCAATCCCTATTCTTTCAACAGATTTATTTAAGTCATTCCCAACTTGAAGTCCAATATTATCTCCTTCAATTGCTAAGTTTTTAGGTGCAAAATCCTCTATGGTATGTATTATTTTCTCTACCGTTAATTCCATTTTTTCATGGTTTATCATTACAATCCCTCTTTGCAGTGATTATCTGTAATTCCTCATAGGGATACTTAATATATGCAGTTTTTTTACCATAAAAACCATATTTTTTTAATTTATTTAGGGTTTTCTCCTCCCCAGTTAGGGAGGACTGCACTATTTGAATTGTTCCATCTTCCTTTAAATAATCTCCAACCTCTGAAATAAATCTATCAAGTACCCTTCTCCCATCCTTTCCCCCATCAAATGCATAATTTAAATAGCCCTGAATTTTTTCCTCCTCAGAGGTAGGTAGATAGGGAGCATTAAATAGGATAACATCAAATTTATTTATTCCAAGGTTTTTTGTTATTATATCCATACTATCAAATAAATCACTTTGAAAGAAAAAAATATTTTTATTTAATTTTAGATTGTTTAATAGGGCATTCTCCTTACTAAGTTCTATGGCATAAGGGTTAATATCCACTCCAACTGTAATCCTACTTCCCCTCTTTGAGGCATATATTCCCTGTATTCCTGTTCCAGTACCTACATCCAAAACCACTTTATTTTTAATATTTACTAAATTATCCATTAAAAGTTGGCTATCCTCGGCAGGTTCATATACATTATGATGGGTTTTTATAATTATATCCTTAATTTTTAGTATTCTCATAACATTCCTTTAAATGTTTTTTAAATATTATTTATTAAAATTCCAAATATCATCCCCAATATGATGTATAGTGGTTATGGCCTTACCTGTTTTAGAATTCTTCATTGTTATGCCATCCATTAGGGCAATACCAACAGATAATGGCTTATTGTGAGTTTCATCCACTACAAAAACCACGTCTCCCTCCTTTATATCCTCATGGGCATCCACTATTCCAGGGGCCATAACATCAGCCCCATTGGCTAAAAATTTCACAGCCCCCATATCTACCACTACCTTACCTTTATCCAGATTATGATGTATTAAGGTCTTTAAGGTAGGATATACTTTATTGTTTATTTTAAAGGCCACAGGTTCATTATCTATTAAAATCGTTTCATAGTTTTTAGTTATTGCCAACTCTCCCTTGGCCCCTTTAGGGATTATTTCTTTTCCAAATATTTTATTTAATTCCTCTGTTATTTCCTTTAATTCTTTCTTTTTAAGGTAATATCTCCTTTTTATTTCCAACCTACCACCATTAAAATAATTATAATGAAACACATAACATTTTAAACTTATTATAAATAAAGTAACCTTATACTTAAAGAGTTTCCTCTGGACATCCAGTGCTTAGGAGCGTAGGAAGAGGGAAAATTAGAGGTATGGAATTTATACTCTTTAAGTATTACATTCTACTTTATTTCTACTTTTTAAGTATTTATTTTTTTATCTCTTAAGTATTTGCTTTTTCTCTTATATTTTTAAATATATTTTCAAATATTTTTATTTTTTTTCCTCCATATTTAAGATTTAGATTAAAAATATTATTTTTTTAAAATTATTTTAATTTTATTTTTTTATATTATTTTTTATTTTTAATTTTAGGTATGTCCAGATAAGAAATATATAGTCAAGCACATAATTATCTAAACTCATACTTTATATAATAACATGAATATATTAAGTAATGATCACATAAAATATTTATGTTATAAATATAACAATGTAATAACATGAGCGGAAAATGCATTTATAAGGTTATAAAACATTTATCAGAAGAAGAATTAAATAGAAAGATTAGAGAGCAGAAGGATGCAGCACTCCTTAAAAAAGGATTTTATAAAACACCCCTACAAAGAAATGAAAGTTAAAAAAGCAGCAGGAGCAATAGGAGTTTCTAAGGCTACAGGCTATGTATATCTAAAAAAATGGAATTCAGAAGGATATGGGGGTTTACTTCCAAAATACGGAGGGAGACCATCCAAACTTACAAAGAATAATGGGGAACTCAAGAATATTCTAAAGGGAAAAGATTCATGGACAACAAAAGAAATACAGAAGTTAATTAGAGAAAAATTTGGAATAAAATACTCATTATACCATATGTCAGAAGGATTCTAAGATCTTTTGGCATGAAATATACTAAGGTCTATCAGAAAGATTATAGAAAAGGGATAATGCTAAGAGATTTTAAAAAAAACTTGAATAATGTAGAAATCAATGATATAATAGTT
>JAHEQB010000078.1 GCA_019561555.1 Methanothermococcus sp. SCGC AD-155-C09 | reverse complement strand
TTAAAAATTAATATTTTTTCAAAGGATCAATTAATATAACCAACTACCCAATGTGGTTATAGGTTGATACCATTTAATTTTTGGAGGAGTTTTTAATATTTTACCGTACTCTCCCCCTCCCCCTGGGTAATAGTATATTTTATTTTTTCTAAATAGTTCAACTGTTCTCCCAACCTTTTCTTTTATTTTCATTAAATTGGAGAGATCCTCCTTAATAAGAACATTTATTTCATTACAATATTTATTAATATATTTTTCCCAAAGGGATTCAACAATCTTGGTTCCAATATTTTTCCCAATGGATAGGGCTATTATTTGAGATAGGGGAATTATTTTATAATATGGGGGTCTAAACTCTGGATGAATAGGTTTCTTATCCTTGGATAACTCCAAGGTCCTATCATAAACTCCCTTTTTTATAGTTCCTCCACATCTGGCACATTTGTATTTTAATTTTATGGCGTCCTCTATATGGTACCTTAAATAGCATTTTGAACAACCTGTTAAATAATACTTCCCAAGGGCAGGATCCAATCCATAATTTGCAACTATGTTGTTATTTTTTATTGATTTTCTAATCTCCTCAAAGTTCTCCTCAAGGCCTCCAATATCTTTAACTTTAAATTTATTGAACTCCCTTCCCAACCTGTAGGGATGATAGGAATGGGCATCAGAATTACTTAAAAAGGGAATATCTCTAAGTTCTTTAATCATGTCTCCCATATCACTATCTGCTGATAATCCCAATTCCACAAAATCAGGTTTTTTTTCATAACATTGATATATGGAATCAAAGGACTTATAAAGGCTTGTATAGGGAGTGAAGGCATGGGCAGGACCAATCAATCCCTCAACTTCTTTAATAATTTCAAATAACTCATTTCCCCTAAGGAATACCTTGGGCCTCCCCTCAGTGTCTATGTTGTTGGAATATTTTTTTAATGTTTCTCTAAGTTCATAGGCCTTAGATATAGAAGGTAGTAGTATTAAATGATGAACACGGTTTCTATCCTCTATCTCCACAGTTAATATTAAATTACTGTCTTTATACTCCTTAATTTCCTCGAAATATTTTGGATGAAGGNAGTCTCCAGTGCCCACTATATGAAGGCCCTTTAATTTTGCATATCGTAGTATGTTAGATATATCCATATATTTAGATGTTCCCTTTGCAAATCTTGAATGGATATGTAAATCACTATTTATTATCAACTCTACCACCAAAAAAATAATTAGAAAAA
>JAHEQB010000077.1 GCA_019561555.1 Methanothermococcus sp. SCGC AD-155-C09 | reverse complement strand
CATGGCTTATTTCTTGGAAACAGGATATAAATCCACTAGTTTTTCTAAGAGAAAGTCCTAAGAAATACAACAATGCTACAAGTACTTTTAATCTAACGTCTTTTTTATTTCTCTTGAAGATTTTTCTAGTTTTGACTTCATGTACTAGATATTCTAATTGTGATTTCATGAGTTATATTTGTGATTACTATTAAATATATTTTTTTTGATATATGTTTTATCTTGACAGTGCCAATATATTTAACCACAAATTATTTAATTATTAATAATACAAATTTTTTAATTATAGTTAAGAACATAATTTTTTAAACTATAATTTAAAATATAAAAATTAAAAATAGATAAAAAAATGATTAAAAAAAAATCAAAAATAAATAAAAATTAAAATAACCTAAATCCTAAAATATAGGAAAAATTAAGTATTTAAAGAAATAAAAGAAAGTAAATACCTAAAAAGTAGAAATCCTAATGTTACTACCCTCTTTCCCCTACACCCCTAAGCACTAAAGTGTAGAGAAAATCCTTTAGATATAGATAATATATCCATAATAAATTTAAAATATATGTACTTCGACTATATTTTTTATTATTTATAAATGGACTTTATAATAAATCCTTAAAAGGGTTTTATTTGTTCCTTAGGGCTATATTTACTTTTATTTTATCTCAATATTTGGATTATTTTATTGTTTTAATGTTTTTTATTACTTATTTTTTATTACTTTATTTTTTTAATTAAATTATTTTATTTTAATAAATTTTTTACAAAATCCTTCTTTTTAATGGCTCTATTACAGGCTTCCTCAATTTTTTTCTTCATAATCTCAAATTCTTCCTTACTTGGTTTTATTTTTTCCACAACCTTTTTTACTGGAGTATATGCTGACTCCCTAAACTCTGGAATAAGGGGTATTCTTTTGTTTTTCTCTATTACATAACTTGTACTCCCTTCCTTTACCTCACCTACTCTCTTTGCACCAGTTTTTTTCTCTACTTCATGGGCATACTCCTCTGGAACTATTATCAATAAACTATCTATGGATACCCCCAAGGGATCAATATTTAATTTTTTCAACATATCCAAAACCTTAGGGTTTATTAAATTAAGTATGGCATCCATTTGAAACTCCAAGGATATATTGGCAGTTTTTGATATTTCATAGGCATCCCCCCTAAGGCCTCCATTTGTTATGTCTGTCATTACATGTATATATTTTAATAAATCATTATCTATTAGGTTTTTACAGGCCTTTAAAAAGTTTATATTAAGGGTTTCATATACTACCTCAAACATTCCATGATAAAGGGCTGTTGTGGAAATTGTTCCTCCCCCTCCCCCTTCTGTCATAAGTATTACATCCCCAACCTGGGCCCTATTCCTTGCTGTTGGTTTATCCTCCTTAATTACCCCTATAGCCCCAACTGAACTTACCATTCTCTCTCCAAGTACCATATCTCCCCCTACCCTTAGGGTACTTCCTCCAACCAATGGTACCTCTATGGCCTCAGATACTGCACATATACCTGCTGTAAAATCCAATATCTTAGATACATCCCCATCATCGGCTAAGTGTATATCACTTATAAGTGCCACAGGTTTTGCCCCCATTACAAAAACATCCCTAAGACAGGCCCTTGTAACATGAAAGCCTGCCAAAAAAGGAAAATCACTTAATCTTGAATGGGTACCATCTACTGCAACTACTATATATTTTCCCTCGGCCTCTACAACTCCTCCATCGTCCTGCTCCCTACTATCCACCACTGTTTTTTGATTTGTACTCTCTATTATTCTTGCTATTTGTTTATGAAGAAAAAAATCTCCCTCTCCCCTACTGCCCCCTCCAATTTCTCCCATGGTTATTCCCGATGGGTTATAATTTAATAGATTGGATAGATTGGGATCCTTTATTTTTTTATAGGATTCTACAGATTTTACCTCCTGCAAAACAGATTTAATAAATTCCTCTGCAAGTTTTTTATCAATGTTTTTTATCTCCAATACTCTTTTGATCCCCTCTTCAATTATGGTATTTTCAGGTATTTTTTTTCTTAAAGATCTTTTTACAAATTCCTCTATATCCATAATACTCACCAATTTGTTATATTTGGTTATTCTATTATATATTAAAATTATATTTAACAACATACATTTAATGATATTTTAATGTATTTTTAATTTATTTATTCTTACAATTTTAAATAAATATATTAATAAAATTTAATTTTAAAATAAATTTAATAAAAATAAAATAATTATTAATAAAATAATAAAAAAATGATTATAAAATTAATAAATAATTATAGTCAAGGACATAATAATTTAAACTATTATGGATATAGGATCAATACTTAAAGGCTTTCCTCTGGACATCCAGTGCTTAGGAGTGTGAGAGGGAGGGGGATATTGGCATGGAATTTCTACTTTTTAAGTATTTACTCTAAGCATTTACTTTTCTTTATTTCTTTAAATATTTAATTTTTCCCTATATCTTAAGATTTAGATTATTTTAATTATATTTTTTTTAATTTTTAATTTTTAATTATTTTTTTATTATTTTTTTATTTTTTTATATTTTAAATTAGTTTAAAAAATTATGTCCTTAACTATAAATAAATAAAAAATTAATTTAAAAAATTAAAAAATAATCATTCAAGATTTTAAATATTTAAAAAGAAGTAAAAATAAAAAGTAAAAATCCTATCCTTATTTTTCTTAATATCCCTGAACACTGGGAACTGAAGGGAATTCTCCCTAAGGATTTATTATGAAAGTTATATTGTACTAATTGAGAACTCAAGGTATGTTAATATTTTATCCCCTTTTAAATTATTAAATATTTAAATTAAATTAATGTTTTACATACTCAATCATAATTTAATTTTATTAACTAATATTATAAATAATATTTTTTTATTATTTTATTATAATTGAATATTTTTAATCTATAATTCATAAAAATTAGGATGAAATTATGATCTATGACTTTAGAAGGGAAAAAAAATATGGATATACCACTGGCTCCTGTGCTGCAGCAGGGGCCTACTGTGGTATTTACTATTTAAAAAAAGGTATAAAATTGGAGTATGTTCAATTGGAAAATGATAGGGGAGATATACTAATAATACCAATAGAGGAAATAAAGGGAGATACTAATTCCAAAGCAACAGTAATTGTTAAAAAGTTTGCAGGGGAGGATATAGATATTACAAATGGAATAGAGGTTATTGTTGAAGTTGAACTTGTAAATAGGGAATACTTAGAGGAAAGGGTTAAAATAATTGGAGGAAAGGGTGTAGGCATAGTTACAAAGGATGGATTGCAAATAAAAAAGGGAACCTATGCCATAAATCCAAAACCTAAGGAACTTATTGTTAAAAATATTATAGGCCTTCTGGATAATAATGAGGGAGCCATAATAAAAATATCCATCCCTAAGGGAGAGGAATTAGCCAAAAAAACATTAAATCCAAAACTTGGAATAGTAAATGGAATATCCATACTTGGAACCACAGGAATTGTTAGGCCTATGTCAAATGAGGCCTATAAGGAATCATTATTGCCCCAAATTGATATTGCACTTACAAAGAACTATAAAAAATTAATATTTACCCCTGGAAATATAGGTACAAGGTATGCAAAAAAGTTATTAAATGTGGATGAGGATCAGATAATTGAAGTTTCCAATTTTTGGGATTTTATGCTAAATAAGGCTGAGGAAAAGGGAGTAAAAAATATATTAATATTTGGCCATTCTGGAAAAATTATAAAACTTGCTGCAGGCATATATAATACACATTCAAAGGTTGCTGATGGGAGAAATGAAATATTAACAGCCTATAGTTCTTTGTATATTAAAGACAGTAATACTCTAAGAAAAATACTTTATTCCAATACAACAGAGGAGATTATAGAAATTTTAAAGGGAGAAAATATATTACATAATGTTTTTAATGATATAGCAAAGAGAGTTGTTGAAAGGGCCAGTAGTAGATGGAGAAAGATAAATTTTGCCTCCATTATTATAGATATGAAGGGTAATATCTTAGGGGAATATAATCTGCCGGTAGAAAAGGATGGAGAATAATTAAAAATAAAAATATAATAAAATAATTTAAAAAAATATAAAAAATTATTAATTTAATCAACACATAAAAATATTTTAAACTTATAATCTGTAAAATAAATGACATATAAATAATAAAAGAAATAAAGTATAAATGAGAAGAATTAAGTTTCTACTTTACTGAATATAACTTTTTATAATGTATCTTTGTAAAGAAATCTTCCCTATTCTTCGGAGTGCTTAGAAACATCTGGAGTAAGGATGGAATTCTACTTTTTATTATCTACTCCTTTTTAAATATTTTAAAATCTTTTATTTTTATTTTTATCTTATTACCCTTTATTTATTTTTTTATTAGATTTTTTGGAATTAAGGTTTTTTTATTTATTATAAATAGTTATAGTTAATAATATAGAAATAAAATATAAATAAATCATTCCATTTTTATTTCATTATAAAGTAGATTGCATAGTTTAACCATATCCTCCACACTTAATTTAAATACCCTCTCATTTAAATCAAAATCCAAATTATTTAATGGAAGATTATTTAAAATTTTTTTTATTTCTTCCCTATCCATGTTTATCTCATGGGAAGAGTTAATAAGGGCCCTTTTAATGGTTTTATTTTTATGTTGAAATAGGGCTCTTAATAAATTATCAAAAAAGATAGGATCCTCCAAGGGTAACAAATCCTCTGGTTTCCTTTTAATAATTTTTACAATTGCAGAATATACCTTAGGTTTTGGAAAAAATGCATTGGGCGAAACCTTACATATAAACTCCACATTTGCAAGATATTGTATAGCAACACTTAATCTACCATACTCCTTTGTCCCTTCCTTGGCAGTTAATCTCTTTGCAAATTCATACTGATACATTAATACTGCCATATCAAAATCCCTTTTCATTAGTTTAAAGGTAATTGGAGAGGATATCTGATAGGGCAGATTTGCCACAACTTTGTTAAAGTCCAAATTGTTAAAATCTACCTTTAAAGCATCATCCCAGATTATATGGATGTTGTTATATGTGGAGAGGATTTCCTCTGCAAAGGGTTCCAAGTTTCTATCCAATTCAATAACATATACTTTTTTAGCCTGTTCCGCCAATTCCTTTGTTAATATGCCCTTTCCAAGTCCTATTTCCAATACAGTATCATTTTTATTTATGTCTGCAACATCAACAGTTTTTTTAACTATGTTTCTGTCTCTTAAAAAACATTGTCCAAGTTTTTTATTGTATCTCATAATACCCCAAGTTAAATTATTTATAACAAATTAAAAACGATTAAGGGAAGATAAAAAATAATGCAATAAATTATATTAAAAATAAAATAAATAGGAATCTAATATTTAAAATACTTAAAATATTTCTTAAACCATGTTTAAATATAAAAAAATAATAAAATTAATCCAAATCTTAAAATATAGGGAAAATTAAATATTTAAAGGCATAAGAGGAAGTAAATACTTAAAGAGTAAAGCACTATAACTATAAATAATATTAAGATTTTTCCTATATATTTTAAATTTTTATAATTAGATTTTTTTTATATTTTTATTATTTATTTTTTTATTTAAAATATTTTTTAATCATTTTATATTTTTTTATTTTAATAATAAGTATTATTAAAACTTAAATATCATAAAAGAATATTATAATTAAAAAAAACGGTGATATAAATGATAACAATTTCCATAATCGGAGGAACAGGATATACAGGAGGAGAATTATTAAGAATACTTTCCAATCATCCAAAGGTAGAAATAGAGCATATAACCTCAAGAAAATTAGATGGAAAGGGCATAACTAAGGTACATACAAATTTAAAGGGCATAGGCAATTTAGATAACTTAATATTTAAAGATATTCCCATTGAAAACATAGACACAGATTTTGTATTCTGTGCCACCCCCCATGGCGTATCAATGGAAATAGTGCCAAAATTATATGAAAGGGACATAAAAATCATAGATTTAAGTGGAGATTATAGATTTGAAAACATAAACATCTATGAGGAATGGTATAATTTAAAGCACACTGGAAAACTTAAATCCATTTATGGATTGCCTGAAATTCATAGGGATGACATAAAAAAGGAAAAACTTGTGGCAAATCCTGGATGCTTTCCAACTGGGGCCATACTATTGTTAGCACCTCTTATTAAGGAAGGTATTGTAGAGGATAGAATTATTGTTGATTCAAAAACTGGGGTAAGTGGGGCAGGAATAAATCCTTCAAATACTACCCACTTTCCAAACGTAAATGAAAATATATTGCCCTACAAACTTACAACCCATAGACATACCCCAGAAATAGAAGAGGAATTAAAAAAAATATCCAATAGAAATGTAAAAATATCCTTTACCCCCCATCTGGTCCCAATTACAAGGGGCATACTTACAACTGCCCACACATTTTTAAATGAAATTATGGAGAGAGAGGATATAATTGAAATATATACCTCATTTTATAAAAAAGAACCGTTTATAAGGATATTTTGCGAGGAAATCCCTAAATTAACAGGAGTAAGGGGCACCAATTTCTGTGATATTGGAGCCTTTGAAATTGATAGGTATGGAAGACTTGTTATGGTGTCCGCAATTGATAACCTTGTAAAGGGAGCAAGTGGCCAAGGAGTACAGAATATGAATATAATGGCAGGATTTAAGGAAACAGAGGGATTATTATTTGGAGGTTTAATGCCATAGATTATATAATTTTTTAATTTAGTCCTAAAAAAATTATTTATTGTAATATAACAACCAACCTTAATTCTCATTAAGGATCTAAAAAAAATAATAAAAAAATAAAAAATATGAAAGTATTAAAAACAAAAAGTAAAAAATAATAAAATAAAGTAGAATAAACCTTAAGATTTTAAAATACATAAAGGGAACGGATATATAAAAAATAAAATCTTGTACTCCTTATGCTCATAGCACTGAGAGAACAAGGTATTATTCTTTGACAGAACTTGCATTATGAATCTTATCATGGTTAAGGTTAAAGTATAGATGAACTTCTTTTCCTCTTTAATTATTTATGCTATCTTTTTTATTTTTATTGTTATCCTATTTATTTTTTACTTTTATAGGGTGTGTCTAACATATAATTTCAATACTTATAATAGTAAACTATATATTTAAAATATTGCTAATAATAATAGTATGTTAAAGAGATAGGATACTAGAAATTACGACATAAAATTAATTTTAGAGGTATTCGACTGGATTAATGTACCTTTTGAATCTATGGGCATAATAAAAGAAGGTTCACAATATAAAGGTAATAATAAAGGCATTGATTATAAAAGAATTGGAAAAACTATCCCTGAGATCTCCAGAGATAAGAGTAAATAAATTCTCAGAGTGAGAATTGATCATTCTGTCCTACACTTCTGGGAGAAAAAACTATCTCCTTATATGGAAGAAATAATTAATATGGTTCTGAAAAAACTCCATATACTAACATATTCTAAAAGTTTTATAGATTCTACAATCATTA
>JAHEQB010000076.1 GCA_019561555.1 Methanothermococcus sp. SCGC AD-155-C09 | reverse complement strand
AGGATCTTTAGTAGTAATAGAACAGAAAAAGATCCTTACCCTCTGCTTTAGAGAAGAGNATACTGATTCCACTAAACTTCTCTGTCCAAAGATTTGATGTTCAAACTTTAAATTAAGACTTTTTAGAGCACTAATTAGCATGGGCGGATCTATAAGGAATTTCACCTTACCCCTACAGTACTTCAGTAATTCCTTTACAAAGGATCTCGTAGCTAAATAATTTCTTGTTGTATAAACTTTCATTAGGGTTAATTCATTTCTTTTAGTGTCCATAGTTGAATAAACGTAATAACGCTTTCCTCCTGCTTTAACAACAGTTTCATCCATCGCTATTAGATTTCTTTCTTTTTCCTCTGTTGTAATGGATAATTTTTCTTCAAACTTATTTATCCAGTTCCAAAGGATGTTTTTGAGACTGGATGAATCTCTGAAAGAATTCTGGCAGTCCTTCTTACTGAAGATGTTTGAATGTANGTTGCTATGGCAAGCACTTTAACTTCCATAGGTATTTTGTTCCTCTTAAAGATTTTTAATTTCTTTATAATATCTTTTACTCTTAGCATAATAATATCTTATGTAATTGTTATATATGATATTTATTTATATGGACACGTCCAATTCTATTAACAAAAATTATATATATAACTTATAATAATTAACTATATGTATTACAATTAATAAAAATAAATTAAAATTAAATTTTTTAATTTAAAATATTCATTGAGAGGAGAAAACCATGAATAAAAATATACTAATATTATCTGGAATAATAGTATTAGTACTTACAGGAATCTTACTTCTATACAACTATCAAATGCAGGAAAATGTGAGACATTTAACAGTTTCCACAACTACAAGTTTATATGATACTGGATTACTTGATATAATAGCAGAGAGATTTAAGAAAGAACATGGAATAGAGATGCAATTTATCCCAAAGGGAACTGGAGCCGCTATTCAGGATGCTAAGAATGGAGTATGTGATGTAATTATCGTGCATGCCAAGAGTAGGGAATTAGAATTTATGAAGGAAGGTTATGGAGTAAATAGAAAGGTTTTTGCATATAACTTCTTTGTTATTGTAGGGCCTAAGGATGACCCTGCAGGTATCAAAGGACTTCCTCCAGTTGAGGCCCTTAGAAAAATTGCTAAGGCAGGAAGGGAGGGAAAGGCTATATGGATTACAAGGGATGATGGTTCAGGAACCAATACCAAGGAAATGAATCTTTGGAAGTTGGCAGGATATAATTATTCTGAAATAAAAAATGAGAAATGGATCCATGGAACAGGTACAGGAATGGGTGAGACACTTAAGGTAGTTGATACTAAGAATGGATATACCTTATCAGATACTGCCACCTATTTAAAG
Source organism: Methanothermococcus sp. SCGC AD-155-C09 (assembly GCA_019561555.1). Taxonomy (GTDB): domain Archaea; phylum AGJL01; class Methanococci; order Methanococcales; family Methanococcaceae; genus Methanofervidicoccus. The sequence goes on along the minus strand of JAHEQB010000076.1, from coordinate 10,496 downwards.
TATAGTAAAGAGGGCATTATAAAAAACTTGGATGTATTGGTGGATAGTGGAAGTGAATTAATAAATATATACAGTGTTATATTAATTAATCCTGATAAGTACAATAAAAATTATGAGGATGCAAAATTGCTATCCATGTGGTTAACTGGAGAGGAAGGGCAGAGAGTACTTGAGGAATTTGGTAAGGAGGAGTATGGGGAGCCTCTCTTTAAACCTATAGTGGGAGTACTTGAAAATAAAAGGGAACCTTATTTCAATTGGATATTAAAATATGGCTTTATAGAGGATAATGGAGTTCTTACAGAATGTCCAAAGGAATTTAGATATGGAAATGACTTTACATTTTTTGAATTTAATAAAACATCAATTAAGTAATGTTATTTACAATATAGCCTTAAAAAAAATTATTTATAGATTAAAAAATCCTAATTTCATAGGGATTCTATAAAAAAATAAATTATTAAAAAAATAAAAAATAAGATAAAATTAAAATTAAATTATTTAAAAATTTAAAAAATAATTAATTAAAATAAAAAATAAAAATAATTAAGATAAAAATAAAAATAAATAAAAAAATAATTAAAAAAAATTAAAATTTAAAAAAATAAAGAAAGTAAATACTTAAAAAGTAGAAATTTCATAACTACCTCCTTCCCCTTACACCCATAAAGGATAATTAAGATAAAAACAAAAAATAAAAGATTTTAAAATATATAAAGGGAATAAAAAAATATAAAAAGTAAAAATCCCATCATTATCATCCCTTAGGCTCTTAAGCACTCTGGAAAAAGGGCAATTCTCACTGAAGCCCTCACTGACGGTGGCATTATAAAATTTTATAATAATCTAAGGTAGGGATTTAAAGTATTTCCCTTTATTAACATTTTATCCCTTTACTACATTATTTAAATTATAAATTAAATTTAAAACACCATATATTTAACTAAATTAAAATTAAAATAAAAACCTAAGATTTTAAAATATCTTTAATTTTTTTATTATAATTATATTTTTTAAATTTTATTTTTATTATTTTATTTAGTATTGAATAGAAAGATAGTATTGCATATACTAAAAAAAAATAGGTTAAATTATGGCATGGGATTATATTATTGAAGGCCTTACTGGAGCCATTGATCTTATAATAAGTGGAAATCCTGAACTTTACGATATACTCCTTAGAAGTATAATGGTTTCTGGAATAGCCACAATATATGCTGGAGTGATAGGCATTCCCATAGGGGTTTTTATGGGACTCTCAGATTTTAGGGGAAAGAATATATTAAAGTCTATTTTTAATGCCATGTTGGGAATTCCCACTGTGGTACTGGGGCTTATTCTCTACCTTTTTTTGGCACCTGCTGGGCCCTTAGGATTTCTCAATTTACTATATACCACCATGGGAATGAGTTTTGGACAGATGCTTTTAATTTTGCCTATTGTTGTTAGTTTTACTATGAACTATATAGAAGGGGTGGATGAGGATATAAAGGATCTTACATTAACCTTAGGTGCAGATAGAGTCCAGATGATGATAAAAGTTGTTGAAGAGGCCTCCCTTGGAATTATTCTATCTATACTGGCTGCCTTTAATAGGGCCATTGCTGAACTTGGTGTAGCCACCATAATTGGGGGAAATATATTTATAAAAGGGGGAGAATTAAACACAAGGGTACTTACAACGGCAATTCAAATGTATGTTACCCGAGGAGAAATAAATATGGCAATTGCCTTGGGAATTATACTTATTTCAGTAGCCTATACATTATCCCTTTTGTCCAATTACCTACAAAAAAGGTGGATAGAGTCATGATATCATTAAATCTAATTTCAAGAACCTTTGGGGATAGGCAGATCCTTAGGAATATTAATCTCAAAGTGAATAATGGGGAAGTATTGGCAATATTGGGATACAGTGGCGCCGGAAAAACCACATTATTAAAAATAATATCAGCATTGGATACTAACTTCACAGGGGAGTACTTATTTAATGGAATAAATGTTAAAAAAAATCCTGAAAAGGTTAGAAAGCATATAACAATGGTTTTTCAAAATCCTACAATGTTTAGAGGCACTGTTTTTGAAAATGTTGCCTATGGATTAAAGGTTAGGGGATATGATAGGGAATACATTAGGGATAGGGTAAGTGAGATATTGGAACTTCTTGGAATCTTGGAATTTATGGATAAAAATGCTAAAAAACTAAGTGGCGGGGAAAAACAGAGGGTTGCAGTGGCAAGGGCTTTAGTGGTTGATGTTGATGTTTATATCTTTGATGAACCCACTTCAAATCTTGATATAGAAAATATTAAGATTATAGAGGGGGCTTTGGAAAATATAAAGAAAATGGGCAAAACAGTAATTATTACAACCCATAACCTTTTTCAGGCTCGGAGACTTGCCAGTAATGTGGCATATATGGAAAAGGGAGAGATTGTTGAAGTAGGGAAAACAGAGGAAATATTTAAAAACCCAAGGGACGAGAGAACCTATAAATTTGTTAATGGAACCTTTTAAGGGGGGATAATATATTATTAAAATAAAAAAGGATTAATTATAAAAAATAAATTTTAAATATAATAATTAATTAAATAAAAAAAATTAATAAAAAAATAAAATTTAAAAAAATAATAAAAATACATTAAATTATATCCATCACTTAAAAATACCACACTTATTACAAAATTTATTTTTACACTTGTAAGGTAAAAGGGCTTTTTTTACGGCCTCCAATGCTATATATCCTGCCTCATGGAGTATGGTATCCTCCAACTCCTTATCATACTCCATACTTCCTAAGCATGGGTAATTATGGTGGGCATTGGCAATCTCTTCCTCTAATTCACTTATCAATTTACCCTTAATTCTCTTTGAGATATAGTATGTTTCGCCACAGGGGGCAGAGGTAATAACATTAACCTCCTCAATTTTATGGCCATCTGAGGATTTAACCTCAATCTTTGGATATCCTATTTTAAAATAATCTATAAATTTATTGAGTATCTCCCTATTATGCCTCTTTTTCATTGAGCAAAAGGGTTTTGGATTTTCAAAATCCAGGCCTAATTTTTCACAGGTGTTTTTTAGGGTATTTCTCATGGATATTGATAAATCATAGGGGGTTTCAGAGGGCACAATTAATAGTTTATAGTTCTTATCCTTCATAAGGTATGGTAACTCATATAAAAGATCCTCGTGAAGTTGGGCAATTATTACCTCTCCTTCAGGTAATTCTGGAATATAATCTGAGGCATCCTCTATAAATTCATTCCTATCTATTGGAGGGAGGATAATGTTATTTATATCCTCTTTAAATGTCCAATCTCCTCGACAATTATAACAATCTTCACAGATTCTACAAAAATCAGGGTTATTTAATAAATTATTATAAAATTTTTCCATCCATTGGTTTTTTTTATGATAAATAAAAATGGTTTTCACAGTTTCACCAGGGATAGATTATGAATATTAAAAAAATACTGGATTTATTAAAATATTGTAATATATAGAAAAATGGAATATAAAATTATATAGTTAAACTCATAACATTTATTTAAAATACATAATCTTAAACTTATATTCTGATATTATAATAAAAATAATAAAAAATTAATAAATAGAAATAATTTAAGTCTATCTACCTTGGATTATTATAAAATTTTATAATACTTTCCTTAGGGAGAATTGCCCTTTCTCCCAGTGCTCAGAGCATTAATGAATGATAATAGGATTTTTACTTTTTATGTTTGTTTCTACTTCTTTTTTGGGCATTTTTATTTATATATAATAATTTATTTAAAAAATAATTATTATATTAATTCTAATTTTATTTTTTTATATTTCTATTTCTTTAATTATTTTTATTTTTTATTAATTATTCTTTATTTTTCTAATTATAAAATTTTATTTTTTAGTTTTATTTTTATTTATTTTTTTATAATTTTTTAAATATATTTTTTATTTTTTTATTAATTATTCTTTATTTTTTTAAGAATATAATAATGGAATATTTAATTATTCCTCTTTTTCCAATCCACACATCTTTCTTAGTTTTTTCCCGGTAGTTTCAATTAGATGCTCCCTTTCCAATCTTCTCATTGCATTTAAATGGGCTTTACCACTTATGTTTTCTAAGGCCCACTCCCTTGCAAATCTTCCATCCTGAATTTCCTTTAAAATCTCTTTCATGGCCCTTCTGGACTCCTCATTAATTACCCTATTTCTCCTGCTCAATCCTCCATATTCAGCAGTATTGGAAACATCATGCCACATCCCAGAGAGACCCTTTTGATATATTAAATCCACAATTAATTTTAACTCATTACAGGCTTCAAAGTATGCCATCTCTGGGGAATATCCTGCTTCAACAAGGGTTTCAAAACCAGCCTTTATTAATTCAGTTACTCCTCCACACAAAACAGCCTGCTCTCCAAAAAGATCTGTTTCTGTTTCCTCTTTAAATGTGGTTTTAATAACTCCTGCTCTTGTTAATCCCTCAGCCTTAGCCATACCAAGGGCTATATTTAGTGCCTCTCCAGTCTCATCCCTTTCAACACATACCAATCCAGGGACTCCAAATCCATCCAAATATGTTTTTCTAACCATGGCTCCAGGGGACTTTGGAGCAACCATTATCACATTTACGCCCTTTGGAGGGATAATATATCCATAGTGTATGTTGTATCCATGGGAGAATCCTAAGGTCTTTCCCTCTTTTAAATAAGGTTTTATCTGTTTCTCATAGACTGTTGGTTGAACTTCATCAGGTATAAGTATATGCACTATATCTGCCCTTTCAGAGGCCTCTTCTACGGTCATTACCTCATGCCCATCAGATTTTGCTTTTTCCCATGATGGGCCATTGGGCCTTAAACCAACTATTACATTTAACCCACTATCCTTCATGTTTAAGGATTGGGCCCTGCCCTGGCTACCATATCCTATTACTGCAATAACCTTATCCTTTACTGCATCCAATGTTGTATCGTTGTCGTAGTATATTTCCATCTTTTATTCACCTATCTATTTTTTTATTTTTTTAATAATTATAATTTTGAATTTAATATAATTATTTTTATAAATTTATTTTTTGTTTTATTTATATAATTATCTAAATTATTTTTTTATTAATTTTATACAAATTTTAATTTATTTTTTAGTTAACTTTGGAAAAATATATTTTAAAATAATGATATAAATAATTATATTACTCCCAAATAAATATTATATAACATAATATACCCTAATTCAATTAATTTTAATATAGTAAAACACATAACATTTAAACTTAATATATATTAACCCTTGATTAAAGAGTCTCCCCTGCACTTTCAGTGCTTAGGTGTAGAGAGAGGGGGAATAGAGGTAGAGAACCTTATTTTTTAAGTAATTGCTTTCTTTATTTCTTTAAATATTTATTTCCCTTATATCTTAGGATTTAATTCTATTATTTTAGATTGTTTTAATTTTATTTTTTTAATTTTTAATTTTTTTAAATTATTTTTTTATTTATTTTTTATTTTTTTATATTGTATAATAGTTTAAGAAAATATCTTTAATTTTTTATTTATTTCTAATTTCTATTTTTTTTATGTTGTAAATTGTAGGTTTAGAAAATTATGTTCTTGATTATACTTCCTCATTTTATTATATATTCCGTATATTGAATACTCTGTTATTACAATTTTTAATTTTTTTCACAATAAGTTATATATATCTTAAAATTATATATACCTGCTAATTATAATGATTGATAATGATAAATATAATAATAGTTATACTAACAATATTTATAAATTACCAATAATATAATTCTTACAAATAATTCCAAAAATTTTTAAATAGAACAATAGGTGAAAATATGGATATTCCTGTATCAGTAGGTCCAATGAATGAAGGAGAGAGAGTAAGGGGCCCAGATATGTATGTGGAGTTGGCAGGCCCAAAATCCTATGGGTTTGAATTAACTCGTATAGTGGATAATGCCTCTGATAAAGTTGAAATTATTGGAGAGGACATAGATAAGATGGAGGAAGGAAGTAGAACGCCATTTGCAGTAATTGTAAATGTTAGTGGAGACTCATTGGAGGAGGAATTAGAAGGGGTATTGGAAAGAAAAATTCATGAAATTTTTAACTATATTGAGGGAGTTATGCACTTAAATCAACGGGATAGTATATGGGTTAGAATAAACAAGGATTCCTTTAATAAGGGATTAAGATTAAAACATATTGGAGAGGTAATAAAGGAAGTCTATAAGGGAGAGTTTCCATTTATAAAACATGTGGATGTTACCTTTATAACTGATCCTGATAAGGTTAAGGAAGAGTTGGAAAAGGCAAGAGAGATATATAGTAAAAGAGATGATAGAACAAAAAATCTCCATGAGGAGGATGTGGATGTATTTTATGGTTGTATTATGTGCCAAAGTTTTGCCCCTACCCATGTATGTGTTATAACTCCAGATAGGCCTGCCCTATGTGGGGGTATAAATTATCTTGATGCAAGGGCAGCCTCTAAAATAGACCCTGAAGGAGCAATATTTGAAATACCAAAGGGCAACTGTATAGATGAAGAGAAAGGAATGTATGATGTAGTTAATGATGTAGTTTATGAAAAATCCCAGGGAGCCATAGAAGCCATGGCCCTACACAGTGCATTAGATAAACCCAGTACCTCATGTGGTTGTTTTGAGGCCATTACTTTCTATATTCCTGAAGTGGATGGTTTTGGAGTAGTGGATAGAGGATTTAAGGGAGAAACTCCCCTTGGTATTCCCTTCTCAGTATTGGCAGGGCAGTGTAGTGGAGGACAGCAGGTTGAAGGATTCTGTGGTATGAGTATATCCTATATGAAATCCTCCAAATTCTTCCAGGCTGATGGAGGGTGGAAAAGAGTTACATGGATGCCCAAGGAATTGAAGGATAAAGTAAGGGATGCTATTCCCGAGGATTTAGTGGATAAAATAGCCACAGAGGAGGATGTATCAAGTATAGAGGAACTTCAAAATTTCTTAAAGGAGAAGGGCCATCCTGTTGTTGAAAATTGGGAATCAATGGCAACTGTAGAGGAAGAATCCCCTATGGAGGAAGAGCATATAGAGGAATATGAAGAGAAAGTAGAGGGAGTTGAGAGGGTAGAGTATGTAGAAGGATCTACGGAATCACAGGATTCTGAAATAACTGTTCCTACTATGTATTTACCTGAAGGTTTTGGGGGATTCCAATCTGATGTGAAAATAATATTAAAAAATGCTGTTATAAAAGTGGAAGAAATAATAATTGTAAAGGAGGGGAATTCTAAAAATAAGGATAAATAATACTTAAAAAAATATTATTTTTTAATATTACTTTTATTTTTTATTATAGTTTTATTTATGGCCAAACAAATAAAATTTAAACTATAATCTAACCTAAAAATAAAAATATTCAATAATAATAAAAATAATAAAAAAGATAAATTATTGATAAAGAGAAATACTTTAAGTCTTTACCTTTTAGTATAACTTTCATAATACTGTATATCCTGTGAAGAAATTCTGCCTATTTTCCCAGTACTTAGAGTATTAAGGATAATATGGGATTTTTACTTTTTTAATGTATTATATTTTTTTAGGATATTTAAAATTTTATCATATTATTTTAATTATTACCCTTTATTTTTTTAATATAATTCTTTTAAATTAAGGTTTTTTATTTATTACAATGTTTTTTTATAACTATAATTATAAATATAAAAATAATTATTTTTTATGGTATTTTACTGTTTTAAATAATTTTTTTAAATAATTTTTTATATATTATACCTTTTAAATAATATAAATTATTTTTAATAATATTAATTTTAAAATTTTAAAGATAATTTCCATTTTAGGTGATTATATGGTAAAGGATAAATATGAAAAAGTAATGGATTTAGCCAAAAGAAGAGGTTATTTATGGAGTTCTTTTGAAATATACGGGGGAATTGCAGGTTTTGTGGATTATGCCCCCTTGGGTACAATGTTAAAAAATAATGTTATAGATACTTGGAGGAGGCACTATATTGTAAATGAGGAGTTTTATGAAATAGATAGCCCAACAATAACCCCACATGAGGTTTTAAAGGCCTCTGGCCATGTTGATAACTTTACAGATCCCATGGTAGAATGTAAGGGGTGCTTGGAATCCTTTAGAGCCGATCACATTATTGAGGAGAGCATTGATATGGACACTGAAGGAAAATCCCTTAAGGAGTTAGAGGCACTTATAGAGAAGCACAACATATCCTGTCCAAAATGTGGGGGCCAATTGGGAGAGGTTAAGAGATATAACCTAATGTTCCTAACCTCCATAGGGCCTGGAGGAAAGAGAAGGGGATATATGAGACCAGAAACAGCCCAGGGAATATTTATTCAATTTAGAAGATTGGCAAGTTTTTTTAGAAATAAATTGCCCTTTGGAGTGGCACAGATTGGTAAAGCCTATAGAAATGAAATTTCACCACGGCAGGGGGTTATTAGATTGAGGGAATTTACCCAGGCTGAAGGGGAGTTTTTTGTTCATCCTAAGATAAAAACCCATGAAAAATTTAAGGATGTGGAAAATGAGGTTTTGCCATTACTTCCAGCAAGTAGGCAAATGGATGAATCCCTAAATCCCGATGAAAAAACAATTAATATGAAAATAAAGGATGCCCTAAGGGAGGGCATTATTAGCCATGAATCAATAGGATACTTCCTTGTGATTACCAAGAGATTTCTAATGGATATTGGCATAGATATAAATAAATTAAGATTTAGGCAGCATCTTCCTGATGAAATGGCACATTATGCAATTGATTGTTGGGATGCAGAGATATACACTGATAGATTTGGATGGATAGAGTGTGTTGGTATTGCCGATAGGACAGATTATGATTTAAAGGCCCACATGAACCACAGTGGAGTGGATTTAAGAATATTTGTAGAATATGATGGACCTAAGGAAGTTGAAACATACAATATTGAATTAAACTATAAGGTTGTTGGAAGAATTTTTAAAGGGGATTTAAAATATATTGAAAATAAATTAAAAAATATGGATATTGAAGAAATAGAGGAAATGGTAAATGAAATAAATAAAAATGGAAGATATACATTAAAGATAGAGCGTAATGGGGAAATTAAGGAGTTTGAGATATTAAAGGATCACTTAAAAATAAGTAAAACCATTAAAAAAATATCTGGGGAAAAGGTATTGCCCCATGTAATAGAGCCCTCCTATGGAATAGACAGAATAACATACTGTCTCCTTGAACATGCCTACAGTGAAGAGGAAGACAGAGTATATTTGAATTTAAATTCAAAGATGGCACCTATTAAGGTTGGAGTATTCCCACTGGTAAATAAGGAAAACATGCCTGAAATTGCCCTGGAAATAAAGAATAGATTGAGAAGCAATGGCATTATTGCCCAGTATGACGATAGTGGGGCAATAGGTAGAAGATATATGAGGATGGATGAGATAGGGACTCCATTCTGCATAACTGTGGATGGCCAAACTTTAAAGGATGAAACTGTTACTGTAAGACATAGAAACAGTAGAGAGCAAATAAGAATTAAAATAGATAAAGTAGTAGAATATATAAAAAATAGGATATAGGCATTGACAAAAAATAAAATAAATTAAAAAATAATAATGATAGTCAAGAACATAATTTCTTAAACCATATCCCTATTAAAAAATAAAATAAATAACAAAAATAAAAATTAATTTAAATCTAAGATACAATAAAAAAATAAATTTAAAAAGATAAAGAAAAATAAATATTCAAAAAGTAGAAATAAAGTAAAATGTAATACTTAAAGGATATAAATTCCATATTTTTATCTTTCCTTCCTCCTATACTCCTAAGCACTGAAAGTGCAGGGGAGACTCTTTGATCATGGGTTAATATATATTAAGTTTAAAATTTATGTGTTTTACTATAATTTATTTACTTCTTAAGTATTTTAAAATCTTTTTTTATTTTTGTCATATTTTTTTATTTTTTATTTATTTTTTATATGATTTTTGTTTTAATACAAATGGTTTTTTTTAGGAAATATATTGTATTAACTTTTTATAAATCATAGTTTATAATATTATATGTTTAACTATAAAAAATAAAAAATTAATAATATATTTAAAAATACCCTAGTTCCATCACCTATTAAGGATAAAAATTAAAAAGATTATCAAACTAAGAATAATCTTAACAAATAGACCCCTTCTACTTACGGCCCGTATATATCAATCTGAAGTTATCTACAACTGAGAAAAATGTTAATTTTCTTTCTCAGTTTAGAGAGGAACCTGTAGTACTCCTGTTCCTTATATCCCTCTATCATGTTCTCTCTTTTCACTGTAATGAATGTAACATCCTTTTTCTTCATTTTTTTTAGAGAACTCCCTGCTCAATGTATCCTTTATACCTATGACATTTTCTTCTTTTAACCTTTTAGTAAAATCCTTTTTTCCTTGAGAATAGTTAATATG
>JAHEQB010000075.1 GCA_019561555.1 Methanothermococcus sp. SCGC AD-155-C09 | reverse complement strand
AATATAAAAAAAGAGGAATTTGTGAGGGGTTCTTTGGAGGTATAACAAACTCTTTGGGGATAGAATCCCTTGTTTTTTAATGGAACCTTATATATGCACTGAGAATTTTAACAAGGATTTATATATGAGATGGTATGTTAGACACACTCTGATGGGAAGTAGGGTTTAAAATATATTTTTTATGTTATATACCAATATAAAATAAAATTTATTTAATTATAGTTTTAAATAAAATTGTTATTATATATAAAATAATGTTATTTTAGTTTCATTATAATTTTAATAAATAATATTTATTTATAAATAAATAAAAAATATAGATTAATTAAATTTATATATAAATTAAAATTAATTAGATATAATAACAAATTAAATTAATATAAAAAAGGGTGGATTATGAACAATATAATAATAGATGTTAAAAATAAAAAATATGAAAGTATAGAGGGAGAGTTTTTTCCAATAAGTTGGGGTATATATCTTCACCATAAATATGAAACTTGGAAATATGATGCATATCACGAGAAAAATATTTTCTGTTTTGGAAGGGGGGTCTTACCTATCATAGGTGGGAATAGATTAATATTCTCATTTAGATCTCCCCTTTGGGAGGGGTTTCACTTTTCGGCAATGGGTGGAGCAGGTTATGTATTTAAAAACACTGGGCTAAAAAATGTTGCAATCATTGGGAGATGTGAGGATCCAAGTTTATTAATAATAGATGGAGAGGGGGAAAATTTAAAAATTGACTTTATGGAGATAGAGGAATCCTATTTAAAGGAATATAAAAGCATATATGACTTAAATCAATATATACTAAAAAGATTTAAAGAAAAAAACTATCGAGCCTTTATAGTGGGGCCTGCATCCTTAAATACTGACATGGGGGCAATACTTTCCCATACTGTAAAAAATGGAAAATTTGTGGAAGGATCTGAGGACTGGGCTGCAAGAGGGGGCGTAGGTTCTGTATTGTATAGGGCCCATAATATCTTGGGGGTGGTATATTATGGAGAAAAAGGATCTTCCAAGGAGGAGTTAAAAAAACAGAAAGAATTGGAAAAGAAACTTAGAAAAATAGTGGAGGATTATTATAATAACCCCTATATTAAGGCCATTCTTGAACATACTAAAAAATATAGATATAACGAAGAAACAAAAACTGGAGGGACCTTTGGGAATAATTATCATTACACTTTGGAGATTACTCCAATATTTAATTGGAAAATGCCCTACATACCAAAGCATATTAGAATAAAGTTGCATAAAAAAATAATGGAATACTTTGTGGATAGATTTAATAAGGAGGCTATTGAGCCTAAGAATTGGACTCACTGTGGAGAGCCCTGTCCAGTACTATGTAAGAAATACAGAAAGGGTTTAAAAGTAGATTACGAGCCTTATGAGGCCAATGGGCCTCTCTTAGGTGTTTTTGATATATATGCCACAGATGAGATTGTTCATAAGGTAGATGCCCTTGGTTTTGATGCCATAGAATTTGGAAATCTGGCCTCTTGGGTCTTTGAACTTTTAGATGTGGGACTTTTAAAACCAGAGGAAGTAGGTATAGATAAACCTATTTTTAATATATTGGATTATAAAACAGATGAGGACATATTGAAAAATTCTGAATACAATGGAAAACTTGCTGTAGAACTTGCAGAGATAGTGGCCTTTAATAAAAATGAAATGGGAAAAATACTATCAAAGGGAATAAGAAAGGCCTCAATAATATTAAATGAAAAATTCAAGGAGAGGTTAAAAGATAATAATCTACCCTTTAATAAATTTAACGACTATGGGGTATATGTGCCCTTTGGAGAACAGGGCTCAATATCTCCAACAATGTACTGGGCCATTGGTAATTTTATGCCCTACATTATACAGGGAAAATATTTAACCTACTACCAATGTGGTGTATTTTTAGAGCCTGAGGAATTGGCAAAATTAAGTGTAGAAAGGGCTATAGAAGAGATAACAATAGAAAACTTAGGAATATGTAGATTCCATAGAAAATGGATTTATCCAATAATAAAGTCCCTTGTAAGGGAGGTTACATCAGAGGACATAGATCTAGATTCTATGGCCTATAAATTAATAAATGACATAACTGCCTATGATAAAAAATTAGGAGGGTACCCTCCATATATTGATAGTCATAGAGTTAAGGATTTAATAGTGGCAGGTGCAGAGGAATTTGGAAATGATAAATGGGCACTTTATTTTAAAGAGGAAGGAGAAAATAAACTTAGTGAATATTTAAGAAGGGTAATGGATGAGTATAGTAATTTACTTGGAATAGATTGGAGAATAAAGTAGGATAAGGAAAAATTCCAATGGGGCGGTATAAAAAATAAAATAATAATTATTAAAAAAATAAAAATAACAAAAAAAATAAAAAATAAAAATAATTTAAGATTTTAAAATACTTAATAAGTGAAATCATTTAAAAAGTAAAGGTTCCTCATACCTCTTATGCTCCTAAGCACTGGAGTTAACTTCATCAGACTAAGATAGAGGCTTAAAATATTTTTTTATTTAATACTTTATCCTTTTTTATTATTTTTATTAAAATAATTATCTGTAGTATAAATTTAAATTAACGTTGTGTATTTGATAATATAATTTTTTATTAACTAAATTATAATAGCATAAATACCCAACATTAACCCTTTTTAATAATAGTAATCTTTATATAATAGTTAGTAAATAATAGGTTTGCTCCATGTTTTGACTGCAGTTAAATGTATATGATAATGAGTAATCTAAGAATATTTCAAAAAAGGAATAACTGCAGTTTATAATTTAGGAGGCTACAACATGGACAGAGAAAAAATATTAAAAGCAGTGAAGGAGGCTCGTTCTCTCGCTAAGCCGCGAAACTTCACACAGTCCGTGGATCTAATAGTAAATTTAAAAGAGTTAGATCTTACAAGACCTGAAAACAGGCTTAAACAACAGGTAGTATTACCCCACGGACGAGGGAAGGATGCAAAGATTGCAGTAATTGCAAAGGGTGACTTAGCGGCACAGGCTGAAGAGATGGGCCTCACTGTAATAAGACAGGAAGAATTGGAAGAATTAGGAAAAAATAAAAAACAGGCTAAGAAAATAGCAAATGCCCATGATTTCTTTATAGCCCAGTCTGATATGATGCCAATAGTGGGTAAAACCTTAGGTCCCATATTAGGTCCAAGGGGAAAGATGCCTCAACCAGTGCCCCCAAATGCCAATTTAAAGCCTTTGGTGGAGAGGCTTAAAAAAACAGTAGTTGTCAATACAAGGGATAAACCTTCATTTAAAACATTGGTAGGCTCTGAAAAAATGAGCAATGAGGAGATTGCTGAGAATATTGAGGCAATTTTAAATACGGTATCCAAGAAATACGAGAAAGGGCTCTACCATGTTAAAAATGCCTATGTTAAACTAACCATGGGGCCAGCAGTCCCCATAGAAAAATAAGGGGATGAAACTATGGTAGTTGTAGAATCTGAACATAAAGTTGCCCCTTGGAAGGTAGAGGAGGTAGATAGATTAAAGAAATTACTAAAGGAAGGTAAAGTCATAGCATTGGCAGACTTAATGGATGTTCCAGCAAGGCAACTTCAAGAGATCAGGGAAAAGATAAGGGACAAAATGATATTAAGGATGTCAAGAAACACCTTAATAGAGAGGGCCATTAAAGAGGTAGGTGAAGAAAAGGGAGATCCAGAGTTTGCCAAATTAACTGAGTATATAGAAAAAGGGGCAGCCATTGTAGTTACTGATATGAATCCATTTAAACTATATAAAACATTGGAAGAAAGTAAAACCCCTGCTCCCATAAGGGGAGGTGCCATTGCTCCCTGTGATATAGTTGTGGAGAAGGGTTCAACTGGAATGCCACCAGGACCTTTCTTAGGGGAGTTAAAAAGTGTTGGTCTTCCAGCAGTTATTGAAAAGGGTAAAATAGCAATAAAAGAGGACACTGTAATCGTCAAAGAGGGTGAGGTAGTATCCAACAAGGTTGCAGTGGTTCTCTCAGCATTGGGTATAAAACCCACCAAGGTTGGTATAGATCTTTTGGCCGCCTATGAGGATGGGGTGGTATATGCTCCTGATGTATTAAAGATCGATGAAGAGGAATTCATACAGAATATACAGAAGGCATACACCAGTGCATTCAATCTATCAGTTAATGCTGCAATACCAACAGGAGAAACAATTGAGGCAATACTTCAGAAGGCCTTTAGTGAGGCTAAGGCATTATCCATTGAAAGTGCCTTCCTTACAGATAAGACCTATATGGATATACTTGGAAGGGCATATTCACAAATGCTTGCCATTGCCTCTGAAGTTGGCGATGAGGCTCTTGATGAGGAGTTAAAGGAAATATTATCTTCATCAAGTGCTGCCACTCCTGAGGTAGAAGGTGAAAAGGATGATTCCTCAGATAATGATAAGGAAGAAGAGAAAGAAGAAGAAACACCTGCTGCTGTAGGTTTAGGTATGCTCTTCTAAGATACAAGCATTAAATAAAAAAATAAAATATAATAAAATAATTAATAATAAATTATTAAAATTAATCGAATAAGAAAATTAAATAATAATTAAATAACAATAAAATAATAATTAAACAAATGCTAAAATACTGAAATCGAAAATATTATATATAAAAAAAGAGTATAAAAAATAAAATTTTCCCTTGGAGGTGTAATTATGGAATACATATATGCTGCACTTATATTACATTCTGCTGGTAAAGAAATTACAGAGGATGGAGTTAAATCAATATTAACTGCTGCAGGAATTGATGTAGATGATGCAAGAGTTAAGGCATTGGTTGCTGCATTGGAGGATGTAAATATAGATGAGGCTTTGGAAAAGGCTTCTGTAGCCCCTGCTGCTGCTACCGCTGCTCCAACTGCCGCTCCAACTGTTGAAGAGGAGAAGAAAGAAGAGGAGAAGAAGGAAGAGAAGAAGGAAGATGATACAGCCGCTGCCGCTGCAGGTCTTGGAGCATTATTCATGTAATTAATTATTTTTATCTTTTTTTATTTTTTTAAAGATATAATCCATACATTTAAATATATTATATTATTTTAAATTTTTTTTATTAATTCAGCAGGGAATATAACTTTACACATATTATTTATATGGCAAATAACATAGAATTTATATATAGTATTTATATAGTTTAAAATATATATAAATGATATTTAATAATTATAAATTCCTATAGTAATATAAAAGGTGAATCCTGTGGAACCTAAGATAAACATAGTAAATGTAGTAGTATCCACCAAAATAGGAAATGATATTGATTTAGAGCATGCTGCCGATGTATTGGATAATGCTGAGTATGAACCTGAACAATTCCCTGGTTTAGTTTGTAGGCTAAATGATCCAAAGGTAGCATTGCTAATATTTAGAAGTGGTAAATTAAATTGTACAGGTGCCAAAAGCAAAGAGGATGCTGAAATTGCCATAAAAAAAGTTATCAAAAAATTAAAGGAATCTAACTTTGATATAGATGAAAATCCAGAGGTAAAGGTTCAAAACATGGTTGCTACGGCTGAACTTGGTGTAGAGCCCAATTTAGATGAAATATCTACATTGGAAGGGACAGAATATGAACCTGAACAATTCCCTGGTTTAGTTTATAGATTAGATGAACCTAAGGTTGTAGTACTAATATTTGGAAGTGGAAAGGTAGTTATTACAGGTTTGAAAAATGAAAAGGATGCCTATCTTGCACTAAATAACATACTAAATGTTTTAAATGAGTTGGAAGAAGAGCATATTTAAGTGATATTGTGATAGTTGTAGTGGATTACAATGCAGGGAATCTAAGAAGTATTGTAAAGGCTATTGAATTATACTCCAAAAAAGAAAATATTAAAATAACAAGGGATCCTGAAGATATACATAGTGGCGATAAAATAATACTTCCAGGAGTAGGTAATTTCAAAAATGCCATTTTAAACCTATCAAGGGAGATCAATGGAACCTCAATAAGGGATGCAATTTGTCAAAGTATAGAAAATAAGGTCCCCTTTTTAGGTATTTGCTTGGGAATGCATCTCTTAATGGAATATAGTGAAGAAGGGGAAGATTCAAAGGGATTAGGTATTATAAAGGGAAATGTTATAAAATTTAAGGAATCTGTTGAAAAAATACCTCACATGGGATGGAATAATGTGGAACAATTAGTGGATATGCCACTATTTGAAGGTATAAAAAACAACGAATATTTTTATTTTGTACATTCCTATCATGTAGATCCCGTTGACAAGGGAGTTGTTGCTGGTGTTAGCGAGTATGGATATAAATTTCCCTGTGTGTTATGGGAGGAAAATGTATATTCTGTTCAATTCCATCCTGAGAAAAGTGGGAAATCAGGATTAAAAATGATAGAGAATTTTATAGAGTTAATTTAATAGAATTGACCATAATGAACATTGTAATAATAAGTGTTTTAGGGCAAATAATTTTATAAAAAATTTTATTTTATTTTAATAATTTAATTTTTTAATTATATTTTAATTTTTTATTTATATTTTTAAATATTTTAATAATTTTTATTATAGTTTTATTTTTTATTAGGTTTCTAATAAAAACTAAGGATTTTATTAATTATAATGACTTTTTTAAGATTATTTTATTTTTTTATTTAATTATTATATGAATATGATCATAATTTTAATATTCAACAATTTTACCATTTTTTAACACAACAATATTTATACCACATAACATTATATTAAATATAATAATAACCTATACATAGTTTTAAATACCATTAATTTTTTAATTTAAATATATTAAACATTTAGAATAATATTAAAAATAGTTATAAAATAATAAAATAAAAGTTATGGAATTATTTGGTGAAAGTATGGATCCAAAAATAAGTTATTTTGAAACATTTATAATCGCTTCAAAAACAAAAAGTTTCTCCAAGGCTGCAAAAAAATTGGGAGTTACTCAGGGTACTGTAAGTAATCATATATCCACCTTAGAAAAGTATTTTGATACCCAATTATTTATTAGAACCCCAGAGGGTGTTGAATTAACTCCTGAGGGAGAGATAGTATATGAAAAGGCCAGTATAATGTTGGAACTTATGGAATCTGCAAAACAGCATATTAAATCAATTCATGAGTATCCTGAGGGAATTATTAAAATTGCTGCAAGTACAACTCCAGGGGAGCATATATTACCAAGTATAATAATGGATTATAAAAGGGAATATAGGGATGTTGATTTCGATATGGAGATAACTGATTCAAAAAAATGTTTCAAACTGTTGGAAAATGGTAATGTGGATATTATAGCAGTGGGCCACCTTTATAATAAAGATTATGAACATCTAATAATAGGAAAAGATAGGTTAGTACTTATAGTGCCACCAAATCACAGATTAGCCAATAAGGGCATAGCAACACTCTCTGACATTATGAAGGAGGACTACATAGATAGGGAGGAGGGCTCAGGTACAAGGGAGATACTTATAAAGGCACTTAATGAAAAGGGATATTCCATGATGGATCTTAACATTGTAATGAGACTTGGAAGTAATTCCTCAGTAATAACGGCTGTTTCAGAGGGGGATGGTATAAGTATAGTATCAGAAATACCTGCAAAGAAGGCTTCTGAGGCAGGTTTAATCAAAATTATTCCAATAGAGGATTTGGATCTTACAAGATATTTATACATGGTAAAGGGTAAAAAACTTAAAAATCCAAGTGCTGTTAAATCCTTCTGGGATTTTTTGGAGGAATAATATAATATTTTTTTATAGTTAAAAACATAATATCTCAAACCTATAGCCTTATAATACTTCTAAAAAAACATTTTATAATAAAATCTATAAAAATAAAATAAATAATTATTAAAAAATATAATAAAAATATAAAATCAATAAAAAAATTAAAAATTTAAATAAAAAAATTAAGATTTTAAAATCTTACATTGAGAAAGAATATATAAATTAAAAAAATAAAAAAATAAAAATATTCCTAAGAAATAGTAAAAACATAATAAAATTAAAAAATCCTACATTAACCCTCCTCCTTAATATTTTAAGCATGAAGTGTAGATAAAATCCTTTAAAAGGACATACATTATAAAAGTTATACAAAGATAGAACTTAAAGTATTCCTTTTTATTACAGTAAAACATATAATATACTTTAAACTTACTATAAATACAGTAATATATTTAAAGGTTTTTTCCTGCACTTCCAGTGCTTAGAAGTGTAGGAGGGGGGAGGATAGGGATATGGAATTTCTACTTTTTTAGTATTTATTTTTCCCTATATTAAGTAATATAGAATTTTTACTTTTTAGTATTTATTTTTCCCTATATTAAGTAATATAGAATTTTTACTTTTTAGTATTTATTTTTAAGTATATTACTTTTCTTTATTTTTTCTTTATTTTTTTAAATATTTATTTCCCTTTTATTTTATGTATTTAGATTGTTTTTTTATTTTTTTTTTAATTTTTATTATTTATTTATTTTATTTTTTATATTATAGATAAGGTTTAAGAATTATGTTTTTGACTATATTTTTTATACAATCAACATTATTACATCAATATAGATTTTTAATAAAAAAACAACAGGATGTAATAATATGGAAGTTAAGGGTTTTAAGGAACTTAAAAAAACATTTGAGTTAAATAAAAAGGATAATAAAAATAAAGATATACCACAGGTTATAGTGGTTGGCCGCTCTAATGTTGGAAAATCTACACTTGTTAGGCTAATAACTAAAAAAAAGGTAAGAGTTGGAAAAAAACCTGGTGTTACCCTAAAGATAAATAAATATCCAATGGGAAATTACATATTGGTAGATTTACCAGGATTTGGATTTATGAGTGGTATTGATGAGAAAATTCAGAACAATATTAAGGATGAAATTATAAGATATATTGAAAATAATGCTGAAAACATAGTTTGCTCAATTTTACTAATAGATGGAAAGGCATTCCCTGAAATAGTAGATAGATGGGACAATAGAAATGAAATACCCATAGACATTGAAATGTTTGATTTTTTAAATGAGTTGGAATTAAATCCAATATTATTCATAAACAAGATGGATAAAATAAAAAGAAATAAATGGGATGAACAATTGGATAATATAGTGGAATTATTTGGATTTCCTCCACCTTGGAGGCAGTGGTTAGATAGATTAATTGTAGGCTCATTAAAAAATGGGATTGGATTAAGAGAGGTACTAATGAGGATAAATGAATATACCAGTAAATATATTAAAAATAGGAAAAATAAGAAAAAAATAAAAATTAAAAAAAGTAAAAAAATAACAAAATAACAAAATAATAAAGTAATAAAAAATAAAATAATAAAATAATAAAAAAATAAAATATACAATATAATAAACCTAAATTAATAAAAAAGTGGGGATACTGGGATTTGAACCCAGGTCCAGGGATTTCTCCTGCATCGGGCTTTAGTCCAAGTCCATATAGGCACTTGGAGTCCCCGATGATAGGCCAGACTACACCATATCCCCTAAAATAGATATTAATCAATACGGAATATAAAATTATAGATATAATATATATACTTTTCGGAAGATACTATGAACCTAGAATGTATAAATATAGTGAAAATAGGGGGAAGTTTAACATACTTTTCAGAGCCCCTATTAAATGAATTAAAATCCTTTAGTAATCCCAAAAATAAAATAATTATAATCCCTGGTGGAGGAAAATTTGCCAATGTGGTTAGGGAATTGGATAATAATGTAAAAATGAAAGATAGAACCTCCCATAAATTAGCCCTACTCTCCATGGATATGATGGGAATATACTTCTCGGAGTTATCAGATATTGAAACAGTAAATACCCTATATGATGCTAAAGAAATATTGCAAAAGAAGGACATTGTTATTTTGTTGCCCTCAAAAATTGTATTATCCACAGATGAACTTCCAAACTCCTGGGAGGTTACCTCAGATTCAGTGGCAGCCTATATTGCCAAACTTTTAAAACTTAATAAACTTATAATAGCCACTGATGTAGATGGAATATATGATAGATACCCTGAAGGAAAACTATTAAATACTATAAATGCAAAATCAATTAAAGGTTTTACTTCGGTTGATAATTACCTAAAAAAATTACTATTAAAACACAGTATAGAATGTTTTGTTGTTAATGGGAAATATCCCAATAGAGTAATAAATATCTTAAAGAACAATAAAGATATATATACTAAGATTACAGTGGATTTATAAAAATTATGTTAAAAAACTATATACTAAAATAAAAAACCTTAATTAAAAAAATAATTAAAAAATAAAAAAATTATTAGAAATAAAAAATAATAAAAAAATAATAATTATAAAAAATAAAAATAATTTAAAATTAAAAAGATTAAAAAATAAAAATAATTAAAAATTAAAAAAAATAAAATTAAAATAACCCAAATCCTAATATGTAGGAAAAAGTTAAACATTTAGAGAAATAAAAGAAAATAAATAATACTTAAAAAGTAGAGATCCCATAATATACCCTTCTTTCCCCTTACACCCCTAAGCACTGGATGTGCAGGGGAAACCCTTTAAGTATTGATCCTATATCCATAATAGGTTTAAATTATTATGTGCTTGACTATAAATAGCCTAATCCTAAGATAAAAGGAAAAAAATAAAAATATTTAAAAATAAGAAAATAAAAATACTTAAAGATATAAAGAAAAATAAAAATAAAAAAGTAGAAATAAAGTAGAATGTAATACTTAAAGAGTGGAATTCCAATGCACTATCCTCTTACACTTCCAAGCACTGAAGGTGCAGGAAAAAACCTTTAAATATATTACTGTATTTATAGTAAAATTAAATTATATTATGTGTTTTACTATAAAATAGATAATTAGACTTTAAAATATTTAAAATAAAAGTAAAAACATTAAGAAAGTAAATAATATAAAATAAAAATTTCATATTAAGTATTTTTCTTTATAATATTTTATTCCTTTTTATTTTTATTAATTATATATTATAAATTATATATATTTAAATTATGCATTTAACTAAAATGTTTAAAAATAAATAAAAAAATAAATGGTGATACTTTGAAATATGTATGTGTTTCATGTAATGCAGAAATAGCCCCAAGGGAACATGCTACAAGATTTTTATGCCCTAATTGTGGGGAAGTTGAAATAGTAAGATGTGAAATGTGCAGGAAGTTAAGTAATATCTACAAATGTCCCTCCTGTGGATATGAGGGACCATAATTATAATAAAAAATATTTTTTTAGAATAATAAAAGTATTAAAAATAATTAAAAAGAAAAATAAAATAAAAAAATAAATAAAAATAAAAAATAAGAAATAAATAAAAATATAATAAAAGAATAAAAAAAATAAAAAATAGGTGTTATATTATGGGAACTGTTATTGCAAAGATAAAGGTAATGCCTGTAAGTCCTGAGGTAAATAAGGAGAACTTAAAGGAAAAATTAAAGGAGGTTATAGAGGGAACAGATGCAAAACTTAGAAATATTACTGATGAACCCCTTGCATTTGGATTGTATGCAATATATGTCCTTGTAGAGATGGAAGAAAAGGAAGGGGGTACTGAACCTATTGAAAATGCATTAAGTGAATTGGAAGATGTGGAAAGTGTAGAGGTAGTTGAAGTATCCTTGGTTTAAATTATTATTTATATTATAGTCAAGCACATAATTCCTTGAACTCATACTTTATATAATGGCATGAATATATTAAATGTTATAACTTATAACAGTGTATAACATGAGCGGAAAATGCATTTACAAAGTTGTAAAACATTTATCAGAAGAAGAATTAAATAGAAAGATTAGAGAGCAGAAGGATGCAGCACTCCTTAAAAAACTTTACTTTATAAAATATCTCTATAATGGAATGAATGTTAAAAAAGCAGCAGAAGCAATAGGGGTTGCTAAGACCACAGGCTATACATATCTAAAAAAATGGAACTCAGAAGGATATGAGGGTTTACTTCCAAAATCTAGAGGAGGGAGACCATCCAAACTTACAAAGAATAATAAAGAGGAACTTGAGAATATTCTAAAGGGAAAAGATTCATGGACAACAAAAGAAGTACAGAAGTTATTAGAGAAAAAATTTGGAATAAAATACTCATTATATCACATCAGAAGGATTCTAAGATCTTTTGGCATGAAATATACCAAGCCCTATCAGAAAGATTATAGAAA
>JAHEQB010000074.1 GCA_019561555.1 Methanothermococcus sp. SCGC AD-155-C09 | reverse complement strand
CGTGATTACACGCCTATAATTTAGTATTTGTTGTAAATAAGCATTTTCCTTCTGTCCCCTTAATGAGGAAGGTATTTAGATTTAGATTTAATATAAAAGGAGAGTATTTAGAAATTATTTAGATGGGAATATAAAGAAGACCCTAAAAAATATTTAAAACTATCTAACTTGGCCTAATATGAACTTTGATAATAAATATTATAGGGAGAAGTGCCCTCTCCTCAGTACTTAAGGACATAAGGAGGATAAATGAGGAGATTTCTGTTTAAATAAGATTCTCCTTTTTAAATATTTCAAAATCTTGTTTATAATTTTATTTTTTTATTAAATACTTAATAAGAATTAGATTTTTTGTTTATTTTATATTTTATTAAATATTTTATTTTTTTATTTTAAAAATCTCTCAATATTCCTATTTTCATTCATAAGTAAAGTAACCCTACTATCATAGGAATCATCCACCAATCTGTAATGGGTAAGTTCCTCTGCCCTTTTACTAAGTTTCAATATCTCCTCATGCTTCAACATGTCCTCTAAGGTTAATCTCCTTCTGGAGTATCCCACATTCATATAGGATTTTAACTCTATGAAATGTGTATTCGCCCTCTCATAGAGAGGTATAAATTTTTTTATATCCTCATTGTAATCCCTTATAAGTGTAGTCCTTATACAGGTTCTCCCTTTGGATTCAAGTATATCCAAGGTATTTAGTATATTTTGCCAATGTCCCCTTTTTCCCCTACATATTCTTTTATAACTATCCAAGTCATAGGCATCAAGGGAGATATACAGTTGTGTGGGATTTATCTCTTGAATAACCTCAGTTAGGATGCCATTTGATACTACAAAGGTGGAAAGGCCCCTCTTATGGAATAGGTTTATCAGTTCCCCTAAATAGGGATATACTGTTGGTTCTCCAGAGAGGGATATGGCAACATGCTTTGGAGTTAATAACTCCTTAAACTTCTTCTCTCCTATTCTATCTAAGATGCCCTTATATCCCATTATAACCCTTCTATGCATCTCAAAGATGTCCTCTATAACCTCCTTAGGTTCCTTCCATTTTAGGTTGTTATAGGATAGATCCCCATTATTTTTACCTAAGTCAGAGGGCAAAACCCTCCAACAGAATATACAACTCTGTTGGCACCATATTACAGAGGGAGTACATTGGATACATCTATGGGTTTCTATGCCATAAAATTTTGATTTATAGCAGTTCTTATTTTCTAAAAGGGATTTCCTAACCCAGCCACATAATTTAACAGCACTATGATCCTTTATTTGATAGTGCTGTTTTCTTAAAATAGAACATATCCCCTTAGGAATTATATCATTTTCATTTTCCAGATTCATACTACCACGTCCATTAAAATAAATAAAAAACAAAAAATGTATAAAAAAATAGAATTTATATTAAGGTAAATTAAAAATAAATATAAAAAAATATATGATTAAACGCATCTTGACTATAATTTTAATAAAAATAATTGATTAAAAAATTATATGGGACATATAAACAATAGAAGATACTTTCAAGTCTGTTTATTTTGGATTATAATTAAATGTACAATATCAAACTTAAGTCTAAAATATAAATTATTAATAAAAAAGATAAAATAAATAATAAAAGAATACTTTAGGCTTTTATCTTAACCTATTAAAGTCTCATAATAAACCCTTAGGAAAGATTTATCTTTTCCTTTAATACTTAGAGGTATTAAAGAGAGGAGGATTTTTTATTTTTTATTATTTAATTTTTCTTAGGTAGGCATTTTAAAATCTTATTATTTTTTTATAATTATTATCTACTACTCCATACCTCATTTTATCATAAAAAAATAATCCTCTAACCAATTAACCACTCCATATTTGACCCTTTTATTATTTATTGCCTCAATAATCTCATATACAATGGAATCAGTATCCCTGTTGGTTGTATCTATTTCATATACTAATATATTATCCTTTTGGAATCTTTCCAAGGACTCAATAAGGCAAATATCCAATATTTCCCCTTCCACATTTTCATTGACTTTATTTTCTGAATAATTTCGCTTTTTTAGCCTATTTTTTAATATCTCTGGATTGCACCTTAAAACCACTATATAATCCACATCAAGTAAGTGGCTAACATGTCCATCAATAATTATAAGATTTTTTTCATTATTTAATGAATCATTATTAATGTAATTATTAAGTTTTTGGAAATCTATTACATAGGAATCCATATCTTTGTCCTTTTCAATATATAATTTATTTTCAATTACCATCTTTGTTATATTTATATATTTAATATCAATAACATTCTGGGATTTCCACTTGTAATTTTCCATTAATTTTTCCACAAGGGCTTTAGAAACTGTGGATTTTCCCACTCCAGGAGTTCCTGTTATGGCCAATTTAATAATTCCACCAAAGTAACATATTAACTATTTGCCATTAGTTATCATTGATTATTATTATCCTGTTTAGCAATACTGGATTCAGATTTATATTTATCAATATCCACTTCAGATTTTACTATTAAAATTACATTATCGTCAACCATCCAGAGGGAATAGTTTAAAGTTTCCATATATCTTTTAAAATCCAAAAAGATCTTTTCAAATGCTTCAAGTGCTATTTCTTCATAATTTATAATAATAATATCATGATCAATAATCTTTTTCAGATTTTCAAACTCATGAGGAGATTTTAACCTTGCAGTTAAAAGTTTAGGTAAGATCTTTTGAGTAATTACTTTTACATTGGATTTAATATTATCATCCTTTCCTACATCATTTTCTCCAATAATAATTTTATCATCATACTTATCAATTAAATCATGCTTTTTTCTACTTACTTTTTTTATCTTTGATACTATATTAGATTCTGGAAGGGGTATTTCTTTATTCCCTTTTATTTCTGATGCCGATGCCACTTTACCAACTATTTCGTACCCGGGCTCATCAATTGGGAGTTGTTCTGGAGGATCATCATTTTTAAAAACCATTCTTTTTAATCTATTAAGCATATTATCATCTCCGAGCCACTTCTAAAAATTAATCTTATTAATTCTTTAAACATATTTATCCTCTTCGAGCCGTATAGGTTCTCCTTATGTATAAAATAAAATAATTATATTGATATATTTTTATATTTTATATATATTTTTATTTTTTTAATATGATTTTTTAATTTTATATTTTGTTATTATGTATTTTTTATATTCTTTATATTTTTATTTAATTTTTTTATATTTATACATTTTTATATATTTCGTTTTTTATATTATTATAGGTTAATCATTTGCTGATCTTTATTTGATCATAAATCTTATTCCATAACTAAAAAAATACCCAAAAATACAAGAATACTCCCAAATAGCATTCTAATCGATGGAAGTTCCTTAGACAGGATGGTACTGGCAATTATTGTAATAAATGGATACATACTTGTAATTATTACAATCTTTGAGGGTGATGAGAATTTAAGAGCCCTATAGAATAAATACTGGGCTGTAACACCTGCCAATATTGATACTATTGCCAAATAAATAAGTGGTTTAGGAGGTATGGATTTAAGACTATCCATGTTTATTTTGCCCAATATTATATAAACTGAAGATATTATGATAAAATTCATTGATATTATAATAAACACTGCTGTTGAGGGATCTATATAATCTAATGCCTTTTTTTCAATAATTGGAGATATTCCCCATAATATTGCTATTACTAATGCTAAAATTTCTCCTTTCACAGTTATCACTCTAAATATTAATTATTAAAATTTAAAAATTAATTAAAATAAAAAAATTATTATAATATCGGGATTAAATAAAGAGTTTTATAAGATATATAAATATGCATAGTCCTAAAAAACCATTTATATTAAATTTATAAAAAAATAAAAAATAATTTAAAAAAATTAAAATTAATAGAAAAATAAAAAATAAAAAATTATTAGGATATAGAAAAATCTTAGAATTTAAAATATCCAAGAAAAAAAATGCATTAAAATTAGGAATTCTATATTATATCCTTAATGCTCTGAATATTAAGAGAGTAGATAATCTTTTACAGGATATTTATTATTAAAATTATACAGTAAGGTAGAGGCTTAAAGTATTTTTTTATTATTTTATTCTTTTTATATGCATAAAGGATTATAGTTAATTATATATTGACCATGGTTATTTTATATTTGTTATTTTTTTTAATTATTTATTCTTTTTATATGTTTTTTATTTACTATGGATAATTTTGTTTAGAATTATAATTAAGAAAATATAACATCAATAGGTTTTATAATGATAAAAATAATATATATTACAGAAAATGGCAGTATATTGGCCCATAAACTTAAAAATATTTTGAAATATTATTTATATGACTGTAGTATATGTAATTTAAAAGAATTTACAATTGAGGGCAGAGAGAAGGGATTTATTTTTATAATGGCCACAGGAATAGTAATAAGAAAGTATATTGATAAAATTAAAAGGGATAAAAGAGAGGATCCCTTTGTGATTACCATTGATGAATTTGGTAAGTATATAGTACCCATGCTATCAAATCATCTTGGAGGGGGGAATTACTTCTCCAAATTAATTGGAGGGGAATTGGGAAGTAATGTGGTATTTACTACAGCAACAGATGTAAATAATAAGGTTGGCATTGATGAACTTTCAAGAATCTATTTTTTAGAAAAACCTAATAGGGAGGATATTTTAAAGATTAACAGGAAAATTCTAAGGGAAAAGGTAAATTTACATCTTCCAAAAAATTGGAAATTAATTAACAATAACCTCTCCAATACCTATGATATAGCCTATCATAAAGAGAACCATGTTATTGTAGATAATGATATAATATTAAATCCAAAAAAGATAGTTGTAGGCATAGGTTGTCGAAGGGATATTGAATCCTATAGAGTTTATTGGACTATTAAAAGGGCCCTTTATTTAAGGGATATACCCCCTTGGAGAATAGATGGACTTGCAACTGTGGATATAAAAAAACATGAAAAGGGTATATTAAAGACTGGAAAAAAATTAAATAAAAGGATTTATATTATAAATAGGGAGGAGATAGCCAACCTATATGCTCAAAGAAAGGATCTAAATAAATCATATTTTGTATTTAAAAGTATTGGGGTTTATGGAGTATCTGAACCCTGTTCCATATTGGGAGTGAATAAGTTAAAGAATAATTATTACGAGGGTAAATATGATAAGATAGAGTTAATTCTTAAAAAATTAAAAAATAATGGGGTTACTGTTTCTATTGCCATGGGTTAAGGATGATTGAGGCAATATCATAAATAAAAAACTGATTTTAAAAGAATCCCTATAAAAAAATAAATTATTAAAAAAATAAATAATAATTAAAAGATTAATAAAATAAAGAATAATTAAAATAAAAATAAATAATTTAGATGTTAGAATATTTAAAAAAGAAATAAAAATATAAAAAATAGAAATACTATTAATTTCTTAATGCTTGAGCACTGAGAGAGTAGGTAGAATTCCTTACAGGATAATTATGAAAGGTACATTATTCTAAGGTAGATGGGCTTAAAGTAATTCTCTTTATTAATGTTCTATTCACTATATTATTTTTTATTATGTTATTAGATAACGCTTAAATATTTTTTTATGTATTTAACTATAAAAATATAAAAAATTAAAAAAGTATTTGTAATATATTTTCCAATCCCTCTTCTTCATCTATTACTTGAGCCCTTACCTCTCGTAGAATCCTCTGAATTGTGAATTTTTTATTTTTATTGTATTTGTGGGCTTTTTTTAGGAGAGGACATCCATATTTTTGGTTTATTTTAATATTGTAGGTTTTTAATGCCAATAATCTATTTTCATTTTTTGTGAGAACCAGATAGGATGGCATGTTGATCCTTAAAATATTTTCATCCTCCTTTATAATGGATAAATATCCTGTTGATAGCATGTCTCCATATATTATATAGTTAATATTGTTTTCTTTGGCATAATCTAAAATGGCCCTTTCAATTTTGCTATGGCATCTTCCACAGGGATGATACTTTCCATTTAAGGTATCTATTTCAATATCCTTTAAATCCACATCTATGAATTTATGAGATATTCCCAACTTATCTGCAAGTGAGGATATATTTTTTTTACTTTTATTGTTCATTATTATGGGAGATTGAATGGTAATTCCTAAGATATTAAATATTTTTTTGGAAATAATAACTGAAACTGTACTATCTATTCCTCCACTAAATGCCACTATTGCCTTTCTTTTTTCATCCTCATTATTATTACCATTATTATGGGCATTACTGTTTGATAAATAGTTTATAAAACCTTCAAAATCCTTACTTCTCAATGTTAAAAGATATTTTAAACTATGGTACAATTGAGAATCTATTTCCCTATTTGCATATAAGTAATCTAAGTTTTTAAATGAGGATTTTATCCTAATCTCCCTTATTCTCTCATGCATATTTTCACAGTGGTTTTCAATCCATATAATTATTAAATTTTTATAAAAAAATTTTAAAAACTATAAAAAAATTAAAAGTTAAAACTACAATTAAAAAAATAAAATAAAAAAAATTAATATTAATAAATAAAAAAAATTCTCATTATGAAGTTAATAAAATTAATTAATTTTAAAAAATTAAGTTAATCACATAAAATGCAATATTTTAAACTTATAACAAATGCAATAACTCTAAATTAAAGGATTTCCATACATATTAAGTGCTTAGGTGTATAAGAGGAAGGGAATAGCAGTAAGGAGTTTCTACTTTTTTATTTTCCCTTATTATCTTTAGTAAGTATATTCTCTTATATCTTTAAGTAGCATAAATGGGTATTTTGTTTTTCTTTATATCTTTAAATATTTTTATTTTTTCCTTTTTATTTTAAGATTTTAAGTTATTTTATTTTTTATTTTTTTAATTTTTTATTTTTTAAATTATTTTTTTATTTTTTATATTTTTTATTATATTTTTTATTATATTTTTTATTATATTTTTTATTATATTTTTTATTATATTTTTTATTATATTTTTTATTATATTTTTTATTATATTTTTGACTTCAATATTATTTATTTTCCTTAAAGTATCTATATCCTGAAGATAGCAATGCAGCACCCACTGCCCCAATATGTTGGGAATAGGGAGGAACTATAATTTTTTTACCTAAGATTTCCTCCAATGCTAAAACCATACCCTTTAATAAACTACTACCTCCAACAAGTATTACAGGATCCCTTACATCTACCTCCTGTAATTGCTGTTCATATATTTGCTCTGCAACAGAATGGGCTGCTGCCGCTGCCACATCCTCAGGTTTGGCTCCCCCTGCAAGGGCTGTAACTAAATCCTGAATACCAAAGACAATACAATAACTGTTCATCATTACCTTTCTCCAATCTCCCTGGGCTGCCAAATCTCCCAATTCCTGTATGGATACATCAAGTCTCCTTGCTGTAAGTTCAAAGAACCTTCCACTGGCACCTGCACAGATACCTCCCATGGTAAAGTTATCAGGTATGGCATTATTTAGAGATATTGCCTTATTATCCATTCCCCCAATATCAATAACTGTTGCCTCTCCCTCCTGCATGTCTGCTAAAAATGCCGCCCCTTTGGAATTTACAGTCAATTCCTCCTGGACAAGGTCTGCCTTAAAGTGATCTCCAAGGGTATGCCTTCCATATCCTGTGGTTCCAATTGTTTCAATATCCTTCATTTCCATTCCTGCTTCCTTCAAAGCCTCATCAATTGCCCTTTGGGCTGATTCTACAATATCCTTGGTATATACCCAGCCCTTTCCAACAATCTCATTATCCTCCATAATTATGGCCTTTGTTGTGGTAGATCCACTATCAATTCCTAAACTTATACCCTCCTGTCTCTTTCTACCAAGTAGTGCTTTTTTCTCCACAATAGTAGCCAGTGCCTCCATCCTAGTGGATAACTCAGGTGCCTTTGTTCTTTCTGTAAAGGAATACATAACAACAGGCAGGTCAGTATATTGTTGAATTAACCTTCTAACCTCATTTCTAACCAATGCCCCCTCTGCACATCTAAAGCATGTTGCTATAAAAACTGCATCTGCATCAGAATTTCCCTCTATGATGGACATGGCCCTTGCAAACATAAGTTTTAAATTTGCAGATGCCACTTGAAATCCCAATTGCTCATTAACCCTATCAATATATTCTAAATCCACCTCGGGAAATACCACCTCTCCCCCAACATCTCGAGCAGCCTTTTCAATTTCAGATTGGACTCCACTGTATTCAGGACCACATGTTAATTCTGCTATTTTTACTGTCATATTATCACCAATAATAGTAATTATTACTTAGGATATGGTAAAAAATATATAATAAACAATAATTATAATTAAATAATTTTAATTTAAATATATTTTTGATATTCCATTTATAGAATTTTATAAGATAGTATTATATTTTACTGCAATGATGAATGCCGACTTCACTGAATATGATGACATTGGGGACAGCTGAGCAGTTTTATTTTTTTAATTTATCTTAGGTAGATGCAACTTAATCTATCTCCTAAGAACCTAAAGTATAAAGGATATATATTATTTTATTTTATAAATCCTTTTCCTCTTATGTAGTGTTGGTTTTAAACAAAACTATTTATAATAAAATACAATAATACTTTAATTCCCTTAGGGATCCCTATAAAAATAATATTATTATAAATTATCAGTATAAAAATAAAAAATAATTAAGATAAATTGACAATATCCTCCTTACTATAGTTAAGAACATAATTTTTTAAACCCTATCTAAATATAATAAATAAATAAAAAAAATAATTAAAAAAACTAAAATTTAAAAAATAAAATAATCTAAATCCTAAAATATAGGGAAAAATTAAAATTTAAAGAAATAAAGGAAAATTATTTAAAGAAATAAAAGAAAGGATATACTCAAAAAGTAGAAATCCCATAACTTACCTTCCTACCCCCACACTCCTAAGCACTGGACGTGCAGAGGAAACCTTTAAGTATTGATCCTATATTCATAATAGGTTTAAAATATTATGTCCTTGACTATAAAATAACCCAAATCCTAATATGTAGGAAAAAATAACATATTTAAAGAAATAAAAGAAAGGATATACTCATAAAGTAGAAATCCCATAACTACCCCTTCCCCCTACACCCCTAAGCACTGGAAGTGCATAAGAAATCCTTTAAGTATTGATCCTATATTCATAATAGGTTTAAATTATTATGTCCTTGACTATAATTATATTTTTACCCTTTTATTGTTTATATTTGGATTATAAATTAATGTTATCATTTGACTAAATCATTTGTTTTTAGTATAATTTTTAAAAATTAATATTATTTTTTACATTTATTTATTGTTTTTTTAATAATTTATTTTTTTATTTCTTTTTTATTTTTTATTTTTTTATTGATATTATTCCAATGATTTTAACATTAATATCCTTTTATACAACTTATAATTTTATCAGTTATATTTTTTCCCAATAATTTAATAACCCTTTTACGGTTATTTAGTATATCCTCTCCATTCTTTATTCCAGAGTTATAGAGTAATCTTGCCCTACTTCTTCCAATATGTTTTATTTTCAATAGTTCTATAAGTTCCCTTGAGGCTCCATACTCCATTCTAATTTCCAATTCATTTAAAGTATCAGATAGGCATTTTTCTTCAATATCCAATAGGGCATATATTTCCTTAGTGGCATGTAATATCCATTTTGCCTGCTCTACTTTATATCTCAAAATACCTGGTTCAATACCATATTTTTCTAAGATTTCACTTTCAGGTACTTCATTAACCCAGTCATAAAACATTTTAGAATTTTTAAAACATTCCAAACTTCTTGAAATATCTTCATCTGGATCCATTCCCATTTTCAGCATTTCTTTAGATAGATAATCCCATTCACTATCTTTTACCCTTAAAAGAGGCATCATTTCTGTAGTTTTTGATATACTATAAAGTAAATACTGTGTGCAGTAGTCCTTTAAATCAGAAGTGTTTAAATCCTTATTATTATAACTCTTTAATTTTTTAGATAATTTTTTTAATTCATCTATTATGATTTTTCCACTTAATGGATCTATATAAAGTTCTGATATTCTTCTACCAATGGATGTTATAGTATAATTCTCATTATTATTTTTTTTATGGGATATTGTGATATTATTATTTTCATCCAATGTTAGTATTTTTACATTATTTTTATTCTTATTATTAATATCCTCATTCTTATTATCATCTTTATAATCTATTTTAATAAATTTATTGGACTCTAAAAATTCTATTATATCATTAATATTTTCTAAGATCTTTGAGGTATTTCCATATTGATGGGCATAGAAGGTATTATTTATAAACTCCTCTAAATTTTTTTTATTATCTATCTCCCCCAAGGCTATTAATCCAAGTATATGGGCCCTTAAAATTCTATGATTGGATAGTTTTGAATATATATTTTCCACTGGGCCAATGAGATAATTCTTTGCATCCTCAATGGTTGTGCCCCTATCAATGTATATTATTCCCTCTCCATAGGGATCTAAATTTGGTCGCCCAGCCCTTCCTATACATTGCAAAACCTCCATTTTTGGAATAGGTACTATACCCCTATTGGAAAATCTTTTTAAATCCCTCAATATTGCCCTTCTACATGGAGCATTAATGCCCATACTCAATGTTGGAGTGCAGCATATAACCTTTATAAGTTTTTTTCTAAATCCCTCCTCCACAATTTTCCTTTGCTCATAGGTTAGGCCTGCATGATGAAATGCCACCCCTCTTTCAATACATTCTCCAAGGGTTTTACATGTTTCTGTTGGATTATCAAATACACTTAAAATATCCTCTTTTAATTTTTTAAGTTCTTTTAATTCATCTGAGGATAAATACTTCTTTAAATTTAATTTTTTAGATTCACTAACAGTTTTTCTCTTAGAGTTGCAAAATATTAACAGTGATCCATCCTTTAATACACAATCTACAACAAGATTAAATAATTGGTCCTTATTATTGTAATTATTAGAAGTTAGAGTATATTCCTCAA
Source organism: Methanothermococcus sp. SCGC AD-155-C09 (assembly GCA_019561555.1). GTDB lineage: Archaea > AGJL01 > Methanococci > Methanococcales > Methanococcaceae > Methanofervidicoccus. Next base: position 5,653 of record JAHEQB010000074.1, on the reverse strand, counting down.
CAATATCTCCATCTTCATTAATAAATAATATTCTATTTTTGTAGGCAATTCCCTTTTTTAATTCAACAGGCCTCCAGTCCTCAATAACAAGTTCAGCATTTAACCACTCTGCAAATTCCTCAGGATTTCCAATAGTTGCAGATAATCCTATTATCTGAATATTATACTTATTTTTCAATTTTGTTAGAAGTACCTCTAAGGTACCTCCTCTTTCATTATCCCCTATTAAATGTATTTCATCTATTACTAAGATGGACACATCCTCAATCCATCTTACCCCATGTCTAAGGATGGAGTCTAATTTTTCAGCAGTGGTAATTATTAAGTTGTAATTTTCTAAGTCCTCCTCTTCATCAAAGTCTCCAATGGATAGAGCCACTTTTATACCATATTTTTCATATTTTTTTGTGAATTCTTCGTATTTTTCACTGGCAAGGGCCTTTAAGGGCACAATAAACAATGCCTTTTTAGATTTACATTCCTTATCCAAAAGATGGTTTAAAATGGCAATTTCTCCAATAAGTGTTTTTCCACTACCTGTGGGTATGCATATTAAGAAATTTTTATTTTTATTCAATAATCCCCTATCCACAACTTTTTTCTGTGGAGGTCTAAGTTCTTTTATACCATTTTCTTTTAAGACTTCCCATATCCTATTTGACATAAGTAAAAACCTAAAAATCTATTTAATTTAGGGTATAAATTCTTAATATAAATAAATAATGATTGTATAATTAATATTTTTATTTATTGAATAATAAAATAATATTTCTAAATTTTAACTAATAACCTTTAGTTTTATAAACTTATTAATTCTGCTATTTTTTAACACTTTCTCTTCTTAGGAGCCCCATATAAATAAAGTTTTTTAAGGCACTCTGTCTTTTTTAATGCTCTATCTTTCTATATAGTTTCTTTAGATTTTTATATTTGTAAATTCCTTTAATTTATTTGTTTATTCCTTCTATTAATTTTTAAAAATATTTTTTTATATAATATGAGGATTTTATATTAATTTTATATTTTTTATTTTAGTTTTTATTTCTATTGATTTTTAATTTAATTTTTATAAATTATTTTATTGATTTTTTAATAGTTTTTTTATTTTTTAATATTTTTTTATTTAGTATAGATAGTTTTAGATAGTTTTTAAATAGTTTGTTAATAATTATAATCTAAATCTTAAGATAAAATGAAAGTAAATCTTTATATAATTTTATTCTATATAATTCCAATTACTATACTATTTTTTTAATACTCTTTTTTATAAGGATACCTCATAAAGTAAAGCCTTTTAAGGTTTTTATATATTTTTATAGGTTCCTATTTTTTGCCTAATCCTTTTTTTAGATTTTATTACTTTGTTTTTTTAATACAACTCTTTTTTATTATTTTTTTGCTCTTTTTATTTATTTTTATTTATTATAATTATTTTTTAAAAAATAAATTTTTAATTTTTATTAATTAATTATTTTTTTATAATTTTATTTTTTATATTAATTTTTTATTTTCTATACGAGTATAATTTCTTAATTTTTTTATTATACTGCTCTACATTAATATTAAAAATTATTAATGAAATTAATTAACCTCTCATTTCTTCCCTTTCCTCTTCAGTTAGTATCTTTATAATTTCCTCTGGAGTGCCTATTTTTACAATTTTACCATTTCTCATAAGTGCAGCCCTATCACAAACATTCAATACAAAGTCCATATCATGGGAAACTAAGATATAGGTTTGTTCCAATTCCTTTCTTGATTTATAGATGGATTCTGCCACCATATTCCTTGTAAATAGATCCATGGTTCCAGTTGGCTCATCCAAGAGCACAACCCTTGGCTCCTTAATAAGAACCTGGGCAAGGGCCACCCTATGTTTCTCTCCAACACTAAGTTCCTTGGGATACTTATCCAATATTTTATTGGCCTCTTCTTCAGTGAAACCCACTGACATTAAGGTATGCTCTGCCTTCATCCTAGCAAACTCTCCAGGAAGTTCCAATCCTATGGATTCTGTGAGATTATAGAGTACTGTTCTATGAGGATATAGTGCATATTCTTGAAATAACATTCCAATATATCTCTTTGCCCTACCCCTATACATGGGCCCAGGCTTTGTCATATCTATCCATTCCTCTCCAAGTCTAAATAGATATTTTCCCTTTGATGGAGGAATAACTCCCCCTATTATCTTAGAAAGGGTAGTTTTTCCTGCCCCACTGGTTCCAACAATACCAAATATTTCCATTTCGTATATATCTAAAGAAACTCCATTTACGGCATGCACCACTCCCCTTTCAACAGAGCAGTAATTCTTTTCTATATTTTCTAAAAGAATCTGCTTTTCCTTTACCTCTACCTTTTCAAATTTTTTGAACTCCTTTACAGATGCCATAAATTCATTTACAATATCGCTACTATCTCCAATTTTCTTGATTTTTCCATTCTCTAACCAGATGGCCCTTTTTGAAAGTTGGGCTATTACCTCGGCCCAGTGGGAGGTTATTATCATACTTATATTTTTTTCAACAATGGTTTTTTTTAGGGCTTCATGGACTATTTTGGCAGTCTTAGGATCTAATGTTCCTGTGGGCTCATCAGCCAGGAATATTATAGGTTTTTTTGCAATCTGTCTTGCAAGAACTACCCTCTGCTTTTCCCCACCACTTAAATCCCTTGCAATATGGGTAATTCTATGCTCCAATTTAACCATTTTTATTAATTCTATGGCAAGTTCCGTTGCTTCACTGCCTTCATATCCTGCTGAATGCAGAGATTCCAATATATTCTCAATTACACTTTTTTCCCCATACAATGCAAAGGTCCTTTGCAACATGATGGCAATCTTCTTTTTTAAGTCGTGAGTGTTTTCCTCAGTATTCCAGAAATCTATGGAGGTTTTTTGAAGGGTTCCATCTCCACAAATACTACATTTTTGGCCATCCTTTGATGGAACTTCTATTTCCCCACAATTATCACATTTTGAAATATGATATATTACACTTCCCTCAGTAGGCTCATATCCTTCCATGCCCCTTAACATATGGAGTAAAACTGATTTACCTGCTCCACTTCTTCCCAATATACCCAATACCTCTCCTTCCTCAAGAGTGAAGTTAATGTTCTCTAAAACTACATTATCTCCAAATTTTTTCGAAACATTTTTAACTTCCAAAAGTATCATATTATATCACCAATTAATAAGTATTTTAATAAATTTTTATTTTTTTAAATTATTTTATTAATATCCTATAATTTATGGTAAAATACATAAACATTTTAAATCTACTATGAATATAGCATCCATACTTAAAGGGTTTCCTCTGCACGTCCAGTGCTTAGGAGTGTGGGGAAGGGAGATGGCATGTATGGAATTTCTACTTTTTTTATTTTTTCCTATGTCCCTAAGTATTTTATTTTTTTTCTCTATGTTTTAAGATTTAGATCAATTTTATTATTTTATATTTTTTTAGATTAATTTTAATTTTATTTTTTTTAAACTCTTAATTTTTAATTTTTTTTAATTTTTTTATTTATTTTTATTTTTTAATTTTTTTTATATTGTAAAATATAGTTTGGAAAATTATGTTCTTGACTATAATTATTTTAATAATTTTTTTAAAAATTATAAATTTTTTTATACCCTTAGGTATTATATTGAAAAAATTATCCCTATTTAGGATATATTCTCCGGCCACATGGCCCTATTCATCACATTCTCTTATTCTATAATTCCCCCCTTCTATCCTTAATATCCTACCATTTATTAAAAAATCACTTATTTTAGTTCTGGCAGATTTCAGGATATTCCAAAAGACCCTTCTTGATACCCCCATTGCCATGGCTCCTTCCTCCTGGGAATATCCTAAATAATCCACAAGTCTTATGGACTCCAATTCTTCTAAAGTTAATTTTAAAGTATTATTCTCATGTTCCTGATTAATTAGATCATTATTTATTTCATCTACTGGCATAAAAATTTTTATTTTTGGCTCCCCAGATATTATCCTTGGGATCCTTGGACGCCCTTTTCTTCTTCTAAATCTCATAATTATCCCAGATTAATCTGCAATATTTACTTCCACACTGTTAATAGGCACCTCTACAATAGTGTGCCTATCATACCCTAACCTCTCTCGGATGTATTTTTTTATAAGGGTTAATTTCTTTTCGCTCACTACAGTTCCTATCATTACAGCATTTCGGGATATATCATTTATTATCTTTACAGCCTTTTCAGGATTTTCATCTATTAAAAAACCCTTCCAATCTTGAGGAGATAATCCCCTATACTCCATTAAAAAGAATCCAGAAATACCTCCCTCAGATAGGGCATTAATGGCCTTTCCAACATTTTCAGTTTCAACAAAAATATAAAGTAATATTTTCATAATTTTCCCTCCATTTATACGCTTATGGGCAAAAAACCCTATATTGTATGTGGTATATATAATTTAATATATTAATAATAATGGAGTATCAATAAATAATTTTAATACCTTCATTTACTACTTCAAATTTAATTTTTAGGCCTTCCTTGATATACCTATGTTTTTCCAATATAATCTCTCTCTTTCCATTTATTTTTTCCATCCTAATTATGGTTTTACTCCAGTATTCCAATAATCGCCCTCCCACTGCCTTAAATCCATTGGGTGTATCACTAACTTGATTGGTAATCAATATTGCCACATTCTTTTTTTTAGCAAGATTTAACAACATAAGAATCTGCTTTCCAAGGAGTCTATTGAGACGGGTATTTTCATAAACATCATCGGAAAGTTCCAATCTATACAGGGAAGAGATTCCATCAATAACAACCAATCCTAAGTTATCAATATTAAAAAGTTTTTCAAGTATTTTTAATTGATCTTCAAAATTCTCTGGTTCATAAATTATTAAATTTTTTAGGACTCTATCGTTATCACTTCCGGATATTTGTTTTATTCTTTCACAGGATAGCCCTCCCTCAGTATCAATATACACTACTTTAAAACCCTTTTTTATAAAATTGATCCCAGAGATAATGGCAATATTGGTTTTTCCTACACCGGGAGGTCCATAAATCTGGGTTATTGTTTTTCTTTCAATATTTCCTTTAAGTAATTCTGATAACATATCATCACTTATAACGATTTATATATATTAATAATATATATTTTAATTAAATGTTTTTAATATTTATGTATAAAAAAATAATTAATAAAAATAATAAATTTTAATAAATTTTATAATTATTTATATTATATTCAAAAATCTAAATCCCAAATCTACAATCCAAATATAAATAAAATATTATAATCCCTACTTCTGGCACTGTCAAGTTAAGAAGTTATCAAGGAGAACTATCAAATTAATGACCTCCAAAGATTATGGAATGCTACAAAGCTCTTTAACTATCCTGAGTAGAATTAAAGGAAGAGTTGTATGGAAATCTCTCTCAAAATCCTTTTACCCTTTCTTTAACTTAGAGAAAAATCCTAACTGCATTTCTACTACCAAAGGCTTCATGTCTGTATTTTAATATCAAAACATTAAAAGCCCATAGATAGGAGGCCCCATATCAACAACAAATTCCATTTGTTTTTACAGTATTTAAGAACCCTTCTGAGAAATACGTAGGTTTCAAAATTACTTCTACCCTTTGAAACCT
>JAHEQB010000073.1 GCA_019561555.1 Methanothermococcus sp. SCGC AD-155-C09 | reverse complement strand
ATATAAAAAAAGAGGAATTTGTGAGGGGTTCTTCGGAGGTATAACGAACCCTTTGGGGATAGAATCCCTTGTTTTTTAATGGAACCTTATATATGCACTAAGGATTTTAACAAGGATTTATATATGAGATGGTATGTTAGACACACTCCCATAATTTAAAAAAACTATATATGCTAAAATAAACCCTATTTTAATTCTTATAAAAATTTAACATAAAAATTAAAATAATAAAAATGGCTAAAATAAAAATAAAAAATTTAAGATTCTAAAATACTTAAAAAAGAACAAATAAACATAAAGTAAATTTTCCCTAAGGACATATTATAAAAACCATTAGATAAATAATAAATTATATACCTATAAACCATATATAATATTAAAAAATAAAAAAATAAGGTAGATAATATGGATAAAAAAGCAGAAGATTTAGAAAAACAACTTGAAGAATGCACTGCATTCAAAATACTTAAACTACTTGAAAAAGAGGATGTTAGAGTATGCCCTGTAATTAAACTACAACAACTTGAAGAATGCACTGCATTCAAAATACTTAAACAATTTGAAAATAAGGAGGTTAGAGACTCTATATCAAAACTATATGAATGTATGAAAAATATAAATAGCCCAAATAAATGAACTATTGAAGAATGTAATAAAATTTAGATAATATAAAAGCTATGGAAATTATAGAATGTCTAACTAATCCATCCCCGAAGTTTCATTCATATAAAAGAACCCAAAAGTTTGAAGGATATAGGTTGGAAATAGTGACTATGCAAACACTACTTGAAGAATATGATGGATATATGAAGTAATAAACAATCTGAAAGATTTACTCTTTATTATACATTTTTAAATATTTATAATTATGTTATTATTTTATTTATTTTTTAGTAATACTTAATAAAATAATTTTTTTAGAAATAAATTTTATTTTTATATATTTTTAATTTTTTTATTTATTTTTATTCTACTCCATAAACATTAAATTAATCCACATCAATATAAATATCACTATTTTTTTTCATGGCATTTAGAAGTTCCCTGCCCACTTTGGTTTTTTTATTTATTCTCACAATGCCCCCAGATCCTACTGTTGCATTGCATAAAAATTCTCCATCTATGTATATTTTAACATTGCTTCCAATCAACTCCTCCCCAACTTCCACAAGTATATGTTTCTTAGTTTCCATTAATTTAGTGGTTTCATAATCATTAATAAATTCATACTCCAAATACTTCTCAGGTTCTTTGGAATTGCCAATATTTCTTTCAACATTTATTTTAAGGCCTAAATTATTTTCTAATTTTGTTATCTCCTTCCCTCCCTTTCCAATAATAACTGGGACATACTTTTCTGGCACAATTAAGTCTATGGTATGGTTATTTTTAACATTTACTTTAACCTCATTTCTAACTTTTTTTGGTAAGTATTCACCTAAGGCCCTTTTTATTCCCTCCTCGGCATATTTATAGATTGGAGACTTGGAACTCTCCTCCTCCCCTATTGGCATAACTACAACCTGCTCTCCGTAGGTATATATTTCATACTCACTTTTTCCAGTTTCAAAATCCCTTACATCAATCACAGGCCTTGCCAAATCAGCCTCCTTCATACCATGGGGAATCTTAACTGTAAAGTGAATCTCATATACTTTCTTTATTTTTCCATCCTCTATGTAGATTATGGTATCCACTATCTGTGGAATTATTCCCAATTCAACCCTTCCAATGAGACGTTGAATGGCATCTATGGGTTTTGAGGCATGAACAACTCCCACCATTCCAACTCCTGCCATCCTCATATCTGCAAATATCTCAAAATCCCTTGTTTTTCTTACCTCATCATATATGGTATAATCAGGCCTAACAAGCAACAGTATATCACAGGTATTTTCCATACTACCTTCAAGGGGAGCATACTGGGTAATTAAATCTTCAACTTGAAGATCCCTTGGGTTTTCCATGGTTTTTACAATTTTATTATTTCCACAGTAAAACTTTGCAAGAGCCGATACAAATGTTGATTTTCCACTACCTGGGCTACCTGAAACAAATATTCCCTCTGCTTTTTTTAATCTCTCTAAAAGTCTATCGGATAATTCATAATCCTCAAGAAATACCTTAGCAATTGGCCTTACAACTGTAATTTCAAGGGATTCTGAGAAGGGAGGACGAGTTATGGATATTCTCAAAGTGCCCAACTGTATTACTGTGGCTCCCCTCTTTTGTATTTCAATAAATCCATTGTTTTGTTCAGTATATTTTAAGGTATTATCTATTAAATATTCCATTTCTCTTTTAGATAGGATTTTATCGGAGATGGGAATTAATTTAACATCCCCTGGCTTTCCCCTTTTTGCATAGGGTAGGCAATTTTCCTTTAAATGTATGGAGGAGGTAATGGGATCAAAATACTTCATTATTTCCAATTCTACCTTCTCCTCTTCAACCTCTAAATAACAGGTCTCTATACCCTGGGCCTTGGCAAGATTATACTGTATTTTATCACTTGTTAGTAATACTGAATTGGTTTCCTTTGCAACCTTTCTAATCATGGCATCTATCTCTCCAGATTTTGCAAGATGTATGGTATCAAGGGAGGGCCTCTCTCCATAGTATTCAAGTTCCATATTGTGTTCCTTTGAAATTTCAACTAATTTTGTTAATTCCTCAATACCTAAGTATCCTATCTCTCTACCTTTGTTTGCCTGGGCCTCTAACTCTGCCACTACGGCCTCGGGAATAATAATCTTACTATCCCTTATTGTACCATTTTTTATGAATTCAGATACCCTCCCATCTATTACTACGCAGGTATCAACAGTAATGTTTTTATTCTGTAAATTTAGGTTTTTATATTTATTTTTCATAAAATCTACCTCGTGTTTATTCTATTTATTTATTCACTTATCCATTTTTGATTATTTATCCATTATTCTTTATGGTTATCATTAATATTTTAACCTATTAATTTAATAAATTCTATGGGCCATTAAAAATAAGATTAATATTAATTTAATTAACCTAACTTCTATATCACCATAATAAAAATTAAAAAATAATAATCTTAAAGTTTAATTAATAGAATTTATTTATTTATAATGAACTTTATATTATAGTTCAACATAAATCTTTTAAACTAAAACCTTTAACATAAAAAAATAAAATAATAATAAAAATAATAAAAAAGTAAATTGTATTAATAAATAGAAATTTCAATTGTAGATTTATTAAGATTTATAAGATCTTTGAGCAGGAAAGATCTACTATTAAGATTATTCTTAGTTTGATAATCTTTTAATTTCTATCAGTTAAAGAGTGATGGAACTAGGATTTAATTAAAATATTAAAAATAATATTAAATTAAAAAATAAATTTTAATAAATATACATTCTAACAATTTAAAAATGTATTTTATAATATTATTCATCCTCTCCGATATATTCCCTTTCATGCTTCTCATTTATTATGGATTCACTTCCTTCCTCATAGGCTCTATCAATATATACATCAATACATCCAGTTCCAATGGATATGGGCTTCCCTACAATTATATTTTCTATAACACCATTTAATTTATCCACATACCCTCTTTGGGAGGCAGCATATAAGTGCTTTACTGTTTCTTCAAATGCTGCCCTTGCAAGAACTGAGGCCTTTTCTCCACTTATACCATGCCTACCTATTGGTTTCACTGAACCATCAACAGTCATAATATCTGCAACAATCATTAAATGCCTAATATCAACAGTTAATCCCTGCTGGCTAAGAGTATCACTGATTTCGTTTATAATGGCATTTCTTGCAGCCTCTATTCCCAATACCTCCTGAATCTCCAAAATATTGTTTGTAGTGGTTTTTGTAATATCTACCCCTTCGATTTCAAATACCTCCTTTAAATTGGAGCCCTCACTGTATAATATATATTCTCCTGTGGTATCATCCTTTTTTATAATTACCCTTGGGATATTAGGTACTCCCTTTAAATGTATTGATTTAACCTTTGGAATTCTTTTACTTAATGCCTTTAATGAAGGGGTTTTGATTATTAAACGGAGAATATTCCCATCTACCTCTATTTTTAATTTCATCTTCTTTTTTATGGCATTCACTACATCATCCACAGTGATATCCCTTTTTGCCATTTTCTTAGGATCTAAAATTACATTTATGTGATTATTAACTAAATCAATGGATATATCTTCAGCAACATCCTCGACAGTAATACTTTCAATGTTTCGGGCTACCTCTTCAGCCCTTTCCCTATCAAATTTATATTCCTCTGTTAAATAGATTGTCATAGTTGGAGTTGAAGGCTCCTTCCTGGCATCCACAATTTCAATCATTCTTGGAAGTCCTAATGTAACGTTAAGTTCAGCAACCCCTGCATAGTGAAAGGTTCTCATGGTCATCTGAGTTCCTGGCTCTCCAATGGATTGGGCTGCAACAACACCAACAGCCTCATTAGGTTCTATTAAGGTTTTTTCATAGGATTCAACTGTTTTGGATATTATTTCATCCACTATGGATTCCTCAGTAATGTTCTCTTTTGTTAATCTATTTAACAATTCCTTTTTTAGGGATAGGGGCAATCTTGTTTTTTCCAATTTTTTTTCCAAATCCATTCTCTTTCACCAATTAATTTATATCATAAAAAATAAAATTAATTAAATATTTAAAATTTTTATTTATTATTATATAATGTTATGATTTTTTATTAAATTCTTCTTAATATTTTATAATATTTTTATTTTTTTATCTTTATTTTATTTTTTTTAATTAAATATTATTAATTTTTTATTATTGATTTTATTAATTATATCTTATTTAAATGTGTTATCCATATATACTAACCATCCTTATACATTAACTGTCTCATTATTTTTCCAACAGGGCCCCCCATTTTAAGCATTTTACCCCTCTTTAAATTTTGGAATGCATTTTTAGTGGTGGCATAATATCTTAAAAGTTCCTTTATTTCCTCCTGCTTTACGCCTGCCCCCCTGGATATTCTTTTTATCCTGGATGATTTAATTATTTCAGGATTTTCCTTTTCTTTAATGGTCATGGAATCCATTATTATTTTATACTTTTTTAACTTCTGCTCTGTAAGATTTGCAGCATCCTTGGGAATGGCACTTCCAAATCCTGGTATCATACTCATTATTTGCTTCATAGGTCCCATCTTGGATATGGCCTCCAATTGAGAATATAATTCATTGAGGGTAAATTTTCCCTTTAATATGGCATCTATACTCTCCTCTGTGTCCTCATCTATAATATCCTCTGTTTTTTCCAGAAGGGCCTCTAAATCTCCCATACCAAGAAGCCTTGAAATAAACTTTTTTGGATCAAAGGGCTCCAAACTATCTACATCTTCACCTGTCCCTATGAACTTTATAGGGGCATTTATTTCAGATACTGCACTAAGGGCTCCACCTCCCTTTGCAGAACCATCCAATTTAGTAACCAATATACTTCCAATATCCCCCACAGCATCTTTAAAAGCCTTGGCCTGATTTTTAGCCTGTTGTCCCAAGGTACCATCAATTACAAGTATGATTTCATCAGGCTTAATGGCCTCCTTCATTTCCCTCATTTCCTCAAGTAGTCCCTTCTCTTCCTTATGTCGCCCAGCAGTATCTACTATTATGACATCCATTTTTTTAAAGTGATTTATTCCATCCTTGGCAATCTCCACTGGAGTCTTTGTTTTTGATTCATCTCCATAGAGAGGTACATGTATTTTTTCAGCAAGTTGTTTTAATTGCTTATAGGCTGCAGGCCTATATACATCTGCGGCTATTAAACCTGGCTTTAATCCCTTTTTTTGTACATATCTTGCAAGTTTTGCAGCACTGGTTGTTTTACCACTACCCTGAATACCTACAAGTAAAATAACAGTTTGTTTTTTTGGATCCAATTCCAATTTTTGTTCATTTTCTCCAAGTAATTTTATTAATTCCTCATAAACTATTTTTATAATATGTTCCTTTTTTGAGAGCCCCTTAGGTACATCTTCATAAATTGCCCTCTTTTCAATCTCTTTACTCATTTTAAGTACTAACTTTACATTTACATCGGCCTGTATTAATGCCTTTTGAATATCCTTAATTACCTCCTTTACAAGTTTTTTATCTACAAAGGTAGCGTTTTTTAATTTATTTAATGCGTTTGTTATATTCTTTCCCAATTTATCAAGCATAATACCACACCTATAATATTATAAAAATTAAAGATTATTCTCCCCATCTTCTAAATAATTCATTTTCTAAGCCCAAACTATCCAGTACCCTTCCAACTATAAAATCAATAATATCCTCTATGGTTTTAGGTTTTCCATAGAACCCTGGAATTGGAGGCATAATTATAACGCCTAATTTTGATAATTTAAGCATATTTTCAAGATGTATAGCATTTAAAGGCATCTCTCTTGGCATAACTATTAATTTTCTCCTTTCCTTTAGGGCTATATCACATACCCGGCATATTAAATTATTACTATATCCATTGGCTATGGAGGACAGAGTCTTCATGGAGCATGGGATTACCACAGCAGCATCAAATATATTGGAGCCTGATGCCAATGGAGAAAAAAAATCCTCATTTTCATAATACCTATTGGATAATTCTATAAATTCCTCAACATCTGTATTTAATTCATGCTTTATTATTTTTTTACTTGAATTGGAAATTATTAAGTGTGTTTCTACATTTTTTTCCTTTAATACCTCAAGTAGTCTTTTGGCATAACAAACTCCACTTGCACCACTTATACATACTACTATTTTTTTCATAATCTCCCTTTTATTATAATAAAAAATAAAAATATATAAACTTAATCTTTTTAATGATTTTAAAATTTATAATATTTTCTATGCATTTTATTTTTTTTTGGATTATTTTACCTTGCTATATTTATTTTTTTTATTTTAAAGTTTTTTTTATTTGGTTAATTGTTAAAATAAGGTAGGATTTTTGATCTCATATAGGTTGTGGATTATGATTATTTTATATATTTAGATTTAATAATTTATTGGGCTTTGGATTAATTAAGTAGTTTTATTTGGTTTTATTATGTTTTTCTTATGATTTTTCTTTATTTATTTTATTTGATTGATTTTAGAGTTATATGGTTTAAAATAAGGAGGATTATCAAGTCGCAGATCTTTATATAGAAGTGCCCTTATTATAGATTCGAGATGGAAGGGTTTATATAGGAGAAGATACAACCTTCTTTATAGTAAAATAAAGAAAATTCCTAATGTTAATATATGCCATTTAGGATCAAAGGGAACTACATACCACCATTAATCCCTTTTAGCCATAGCAAAGTTAATATATGCCATTTAGGATCAAAGGGAACAAAACCTATAAATTAAGGAACTTTGGGATTGTGGGGGAAATAATACTATAAAAAAATTAAGGGGGTGAAAAAATGGCAAATGACATATCCTTAGAAGAGTACAAAAAAGCCTATTGGGACGTGAGAAAAGAAAAGGAAAAGAGAGGATTTATTATCCATCTTGTAGTTTATTTCGTTGTGAACGTCGGATTAATAGTCTGTAATCTAGTCTACACTCCCCAGTACATCTGGTTTTTCTGGCCATTAATATTTTGGGGTTTTGGATTAATATACCATTACTTAGGTGCCGTTCATTTCTTAGATAAAGAACTTGAAAAAGACGAAGCAATAGTAGAACTTAGAGCAAGAGATGGGAAATAAGAATTTTAAATACCCCTAAAACTTTTTTATTCAGAAAAACATTATATTTTTATATTCTATTTTTTTTATTTTAATTAATTAATTTTAGGGTTGTATGGTTTAAAATAAGGAGGATTATCAAGTCGCAGATCTTTATATAGACGTGTCCTTATTATAGATTCGAGATGGAAGGGTTTATATAGGAGAAGATACAACCTTCTTTATAGTAAAATAAGAAAAATTCCCATCTGTTAAAATCAGACCATTTACGAGCAAAGGGAATAAATCGTAAAAATTCCGAAGGAATTTTGAGATAGTGGGATGATAACTCCAGTATTTCTTTTAATCTACTTATTTTTCGATTATAAATTATTTGTAATAAAAAAATAAAATAATTAAAAAAAATAAAAAAATATTAATGATTTTTAATAAATTTAAATATATAAATATAGAAAATATTAAATTAAATTTTAAATTAAAGAAATACTTTTTTAAATTTTTTTTATAATTTTTTAAAATTATTTTTTATTTTTTAATATCAATTTATTTTAATAAATGAATATATCCCCATAATAAAAACAATAAAAATTCCAATTAACACAAAAATAAAGATTAAAATAAAAAGAAATTATTTATTATTATGATTATTTACCTTTTCCACATACTTATCAATTAATTTGGTATTCAAATGTATTTTAATACCCAATCTTTTCAATACAATATTATTTAAAATAATTTTAAGAATTTCTAAACCCTCTTTAACCTCAGTTATCTCCTTTAATCTTTTTGTTGTCTTAGGTGATTTTAATTTTTTAAGGGCCTCGACAATATCCTCCTCTTTAGCCCTTCCGCATCTTTTCTTTTTATATATATCATCAGCAATTTCCTCAAGTTTTTTTATGTCAAATGGCAAATGTTCTAATATTTTTTTATGTAGGGTTTCATCTATGGAGATTAACATTCTTGCAATATCTATGTTTTCAGTATTTTCATCTATATCCATCTTTTTAGCAACAAACCACTTTCCTTTTTTTACTCTGAATTGTATGGATTCTTTTTCCATATTTAATCACCATTTAAAGGGATTTTAGGATTTCATAAATTATATAAAAAATAGCATATAATTTAAATACTTATTAATATATTTTTTTATATTTTTTATTATTTTAATTATTTTTTAGACAGTGGATTTTAAAATTAATTAATATTTTTAGTATCACATTTATTAGTGGCACTATTCATTATTTTTTTATTATATTATATATTGGTGAGAAATCATGAAAAAGGAATTAACAAATGTGGATATATATGCCGCTGTGGAGGAACTTCAAGAGGTAGTTAATGGTATATTGGACAAGGCATTTCTAATAGATTCCCAGGGAGGAAAGGAATTAATATTAAAATTACATATTGCAGGCAAGGGAACAAGGGAAATTGCCATAGGAATTGGTACCTATAAATATATTACCCTAACAGAGTATAGCAGGGAAAAACCTAAGAACCCCCCTTCCTTTGCAATGTTACTTAGAAAATATCTAAAAAATATAAAAATAACTAAGATAGAACAACATAATTTTGATAGAATTATTAAAATAACCTTTCAATGGAAGGAAAATCTATATAACTTAATTATAGAACTTTTTGGCGAGGGAAATATAATACTTTTAGATGGAGAGGATAGAATCATACTGCCCCTACATATTGAAAAATGGAGTACAAGAAAGATTGTTCCAAAAGAAATATACGAATACCCTCCTCAAAAGGATCTAACGCCATTTAATTTAGATTATTCCATAGCCTATGAGATATTTAAGGATAAGTTTAAGGATGAGCAAAATAGGAAAAAAGAATGTGTAAGGGTTGTCTCAAGGACCTTTGGTCTTGCTGGAATATATGCCGAAGAAATATGCCATATTGCAGGAGTGGATAAAAAAACCATTGATCCATCAGAGGGGGAAATAAAAAAATTATTTGAGGGAACTAAGATATTTTTTAACAGAATATTTAACGAGAGAAATCCTCAAATAATACTAAAAAATGGAGAGAATTATGATTTATCGCCTATAGATCTAATAAAATATAGTGGTAGTTGTAATAATAAGGGTAATAATGATAATTACGATAACAGTAATAATAACAAAGATAATAATAACCATAATATCTATGATAAAAAATACTATAAAAAGTTTTTAAATGCAATAGATGATTATTTTTCACAGTATGTATTAAAAAAGGAAATTAAGGAAAGTGAAACAAAATTACAAAAGATATTAAAAAGACAGGAAAGAATACTAAATAGTCAGATTGAATCCTTAAAAAAATATGAAAAGCAGGCAAAGGAAAATCAGATAAAGGGAGATTTAATATATGCCAACTATGCTACTGTTGATGAGATAATAAATACCTTAAGATTAGCAAGGGAAAGGATGGAGTGGAGGGAAATTAAAAAGGTAGTTAAGGAAAATAAGGATAACCCAATATTAAGTAAAATAGTATCAATTAATGAGAAGAATGGAGAATTAACCTTAAAATTATCTGCAGATTATGGAGAGGGACCTATTGAGAAAAATGTTTCATTGGATTTAAGAAAAAATGCCTTTGAAAATGCAGATACCTATTATAATAAATCCAAGAAGTTTAAAAATAAGATGGAAGGGGTTATAAATGCCATAGAAATATCAAAGAAAAAACTTGAAAAGTTAAAGAAAGAGGAAGAAAGTGAAATAAAAGTTCTCAAAGAGATGGAAGAAAAAACATTAATAAAAAAGGAAAGAAAAAAGAGGAAATGGTATGAAAAATTCAAATGGACCATTATTGACAATCACTTAATAATTGCTGGAAAGGATGCCACAACAAATGAGGTATTAATAAAGAGATATACTGAAAATAAGGATATAGTGTTCCATACCCTTATGGAGGGAGCCCCATTTGCAGTAATTAAGATGGATAGGGATATTGATGAGATGGATGAGGAAAAAAGGAATAATCTATTAATGGAGACGGCAAAATTTGCAGTTTCTCACTCCAAGGCCTGGAAATTGGGATTGGGAAGTGCTGATGTTTATTGGGTAAGGCCTGAACAACTATCAAAAACTGCTGAAAGTGGAGAATATCTTAAAAAGGGAGCCTTTGTAGTTAGAGGTAGAAGGAATTTTATAAGAAGTGTGCCCCTTGAACTTGGGATAGGCATTGTTGAATATGAGGGAGAAAAAAAACTAACTACGGCGCCCCCTGAGGCAATTAAAAATTTTGAAAAGTATGTTATGTTAAAACCTGCTAAGAAGAAAAAGGGAGAATTAATAAGGGAACTTAAAAATGAGTTTAGGGAATATGGCATAGATGATGAGGATATCCTTAAAGTACTGCCCCCTGGAGATAGTGATCTATTAATTAAGTAGTATATTCAGAGTTTAATTTCACATAATCATGCCCTAAATCACAACCATAGGCTATGTTTTCATAACTTCCCTTTTTTAAGTCTATTGTTATTTTTATTTTATCTCCTTTCATTATATCCCTTGCCAATTTAAAATCTTTATCTGTTTCATTATCAATTGGATTGCCCCCTTTAACTAAATAAACCTCCCTTCTATGGTCTGAGATTATAATATCCATAGTATCCATATCCATATCTGCCCCACTGTATCCCACTGCTGCTGCAATCCTTCCCCAATTGGGATCCTCTCCATACAGGGCTGTTTTCACAAGTAATGATCTAACTACACTTTTTGAGGCCTTAATTGCATCCTCCTTTGAGGCACAACCCTTTACTAAAACCTCCATAATTTTTTTACTTCCCTCTCCATCCATTACAATCATCTTTGCTAACTCCCTACATATATGGCACAGGGCCTTATCAAATAGATTGGAGCATTCCTCATATTTTATTCCACTTTCTCCATTTGCAAGTATAAACACTGTATCATTGGTACTTGTATCTCCATCCACGATGGTATTATTAAAGGATATATCCACAGATTTTTGAAGGGAGTTTTTTAAATCATTAGGATTTATTTCAACATCTGTTGTAATAAAGGAAAGCATGGTAGCATGGAGCATGTTAGGTGCTATCATACCTGCCCCCTTTGCAGTTGCCCCTATTCTCACTTTTTTCCCATTTACTTGGAATTCAATTGCAATGGTTTTTGGAAATCTGTCGGTAGTTAATATGGAATTTGCAAAGTTATTATTATTACTTTCCTTCTTTAACATATTGCAGGTTTTTTCTATACCATGGGTTATTATATCCATGGGCATTTTTCTTCCAATAACTCCTGTGGAGGCCACTAAAACTGAGCCCTCTGGAATATTAAGAAGTTCTGCAGTTTTTCTTATCATTTCTTTTCCATCATTATATCCATCCTTTGTAAAACAGTTTGCATTCCCACTATTTACTACAATGGCCCTTATATTGTCCCTATTTTTTTTTAATATTTCCTTGGATAGTTTTACAGGATGGGCCACAACCTTATTTGTTGTAAAGGTTCCTGCTGCTATGCAATCTCTTTTAGAGTATATTATACCTACTCCATGATTTCCATTCCTATAGCCATTTGCCCTGAAACCCTTTGGGGCTATTACTCCATTGTCTATTATTTTAAAGTCCATACTATCACTTATAATTCTAAAAAATATTATTTAATAAATTTAATAATTATTTTTATTATTTTTAATTTTTTTTAAATATTTATATTTTATAAGGATAAAATTAAAAAAATTATAGACATTATTAACCTTTTAAAAGTTAGAATTTTTCTTAAATCCTTTACGTTCAAAGAGGGGTAGAATTCTCTATATTGCTATAACATGGTGCAATGCTTATTTTTTTATTCTTTTTACATTTTTTATCTTAAGTATGATTTTATTAAATTTTATATTTAATTCAATATTTTATTTTTTTATTTTTAATTTTTTTAAAATTATTTTATTTTTTTATTGCTAAGTACTATACTTTTTAAAAGAGTTTTGGAAATTTATTATTATATTTTTATGAATTGTAGGAATTCTTGGAATAAAAGTTCTATATAATTTGCTCATTCTCATTTTCATATAAGCCCAAAGTCAGAAACAACAATCGATGATAATGCAACAGATGTAAATTATGCCACGGCATATACAACCTCTATCTGATTAAGCATTTCATTAGCGATTGAGTCAATCTCTTTGTAGGACATTTTGGAATTCGCCATATTTATCAGTGATTTTTTCACTATTATTTTTATTTTAGATCTTATGCTCTCTTTTTTGTTCCAATCTGCAACCTTTATATATGGATCTAGTTTATTAATTATTTCCTTAACAATTTCCTTTATTTCATCTGATGTTTTTTCTGAACCAATTTTAGAATATAAAAAGTCATAAAAAGCAAGTTCCTCTTCAGATAAACCAAGGGTTTTCCCTTCTATAACAATTTTCTTTAATTCCTTTGCTATCTCTATGAGTTCCTCTATAACATCAGAGGTATCAATTAATCTCACATTATATTTTTCAATAATTTCAAGGAGCATTTCATACAATGATTTATATCTTATTGGATTTTTCCTTAATCTCACTTTGATTTCATCATTTATTATTTTCATTAATATTTCCGCTGCAAAGTTTTTATATTCCATTTTTTCAAACTGGGCTAAGAAACTGTCATCTAACATTGATATATCTGGCTTATCCTTTTTTAGAATTGAATACACATCCACGGGCTCCTCCGCAGATACACTTTTAGAAATTAACTTATTTATTTCATATTCAAGATCTCTGGAAATTTCACTTTGTTTTCTTATAGAATACTTTACAATCATCTTTTTAATCATTTCAAAAAATCTGAGATCATTTTTTATCTTGATTGTTTCTGGATGTGGGCTGGCAAGAGCATATAACTTTTTAAGGGCCAAATAGTTTTTTACAAATCTTTTCTTTGCCTCTTCATTACTCAATCGGGTATATGCTTTAGTGGTCAATAATGCCAATTCTTCAGGAGTTAAATTTTGCCAATTGGAATAATTCAAACCATGAAACATAGATGAAACAATATCGTATTTTTCCTTCATAAGGTCAATGATTTTATTAATATCGCTCAAAATATAATCTACAGTATCCATTGTATATATTCGCAAAGATTTTCTCAGATTATCTGCAATGCCTATGTAATCTACAATCAAACCTCCAGGTTTATCTTTAAACACTCTATTAACTCTTGCTATTGCCTGAACAAGTGAATATCCCTTCATTGGCTTATCAAAGTACATGGTATGTAAGCAAGGAACATCAAAACCTGTTAGAAGCATATCAACAACAATTACCATCTTTGGGTCTTTTTCCGGATTCTTAAAATCGCTAAGAAGATTGTCCAGTTCTTTTTCATTCCTTATATGTGGCCAGAATTCCTCTGGGTCCTTCTGTTTATTTCCTGATATAATAACAGCCAATGACGGTGCATTGGGATGTTTCATCATTTCCTCATAAAGACTTACAGCGGCCTTACGGGATATTGTTACTACCATTGCCTTTCCATCTATCTCTTTAATTCTTTTGTTAAAATGTTCTATAATATCATTGGCAATAATTTTTATTCTCTCAGGAGACAAGATTAAGTTTTCCAATCTTGCAAATTTTCTTTTTAATCTTTCTCTCTCTTCTTCCTCCATAAATTCCGAAATTTTCTCAAATTCCTCATCTATAAACTCGTTCGTGAGATGAAGGTTAGAGAGCCGTGCCTCATAGTAAATGGGAACCACAACTTTATGCCTTCTTGCCTTATTTATTGAGTAAATACTTATGGGTTCGCCAAACACAAGATAGGTATCCTTATCTCTAAGTTCTATTGGTGTTGCAGTAAAACCCATAAACGATGCATTAGGGATGGCTCTTCTCAAATTCTGGGCGAGTTCCCTATACTGGCTCCTGTGTGCCTCATCTGCTATAACAATTATATTTCTTCTATCAGTAAGAAGCGGGTATTCTTCTTTCTTTTTCTTCCCAAATTTCTGGATTGTAGCAAATACTATTCCTCCTGCAAAGGTTTTTATGGTTTCCTGGAGGTCTTTTATAGAGTCTGCTCTTTTAGAAACCTCAAATTGAGAAAACAGTCCGTAAAGTTGTTCATCAAGGTTTTTTCTGTCAGTTATAAAAAGAAGTAAAGGGTTTTTAAGTTCCTTTTCTTTAAGTGCTTTCTTTGCAAATAGAAGCATAGTAAATGATTTACCAGAGCCCTGAGTGTGCCATACAACCCCAATTCTTCTTTCTTCTGGTTTTCTCCCTTCTAAGACGCACTTTTTTGTTCTCTCTATTGCTTTTTTTACTGTGTAAAATTGGTGATACATAGCAATCATTTTATTATAGGTCTCTCCAGATCTCAGAAAGAATATAAAATCCTCCAGATACTCAATAAAATGTTCCTTTCTAAAAAGCCCATATATAAGAAGTTCAAGGGAGGTTATTTCTTTACCATTATAAACATACTTGTAATGATCCTCCCCATCTATTTGTTCAATCTCCACATCATCATCGCTGAAAATACCCTCCCATGTAAAAAATCTCTCCCAATCCCCTGTTGTTGAGCCGTACTTTGTCTCCAATCCATCGCTTGCAACTAAAACCTGTGAATAAACATAAAGTTGAGGTATGTCCTTTATCTTTACCTTATGGTCATTGAAAGCATCCTTTGCCGTTTCATTGGCATTAAAACTTTTCAATTCAAACACTGAGAGAGGAATACCATTAATAAAAACCACAATATCTGGCCTTCTATGAATCCCTTTTTCAAACTGGTATTCTACGGTAAATTGGTTTGCAACCAAAAACTCGTTGTTCTCTATATTTTCAAAATCAACAATCTTAACCAATCTTGCCCTATCTTCTTTACTTCCTTTGGGGATAACCTTAACCCCCTGTGTGAGATAATCGTAAAATATTTTGCTCTTTAGCACAAAATCAGGATGAGGAATATCTGAAATTTTCTTATAAACTTTTTCTGTAATTTTATCATCAATCCACGGGTTTATTCTTTTTATAGCATTTTTGAATCTCTTTTTTAGGATAACATCTCTGTAAGATTCCCTTTCTTCATTTTCAGGACATAATTCCGAGCCGTGAATATAGGAATATCCAAGTTCTTTTAACCAGTTTATAACTGGCTGTTCAACAAGGTAATCTTCATTGAGTTTTGCTTTATTAATGGCCATAACCATCACTTTAGTATTTCTTGATCTCAAAATTGATTAATCTGTATACCCTAAGAAGTGCTATTATTATATTAACAAACATAAATCCAACAAAAAACATTAAAATGAATTTTATCAAAATATAAAAACAATATAATAATCTAGACAATATAGTGATTTTAAGAATAATGTTGTCATTTATATTCGATATAATTATACTTATAAATAAAATAAATATACATATAAATATTACCATGGATGTTGTGGTATTTATATGCTTTAAAAATTCCAGTTTATATTCTATAGGCACCTTTTTTAGATTTTTCACTGTTCTTTCAATGCTATAATGGACAATTATTAATACATTTAATAGTAACGGCACAAAAATACTAGTAATTGTAATCATTGTCCGTGAAAAATTCTTAATATCTTTGATTAGGAAAAACAATATAAAGGCAATGAGTAGTGGAATTATTAATAAATTAATAACAAACGGAATTGGCTTTAGATCATTTTTCATATCTTCTATATAATCCGAGACTATTTCAAATACATTTATTATATTAAACATGGTTCCCACCCTCGCATATTATCTCGTTTAGTAACTCTATAGCCTTATTATATATGTCATTTGAATTTTCAACCTCTACCCACGATCTCACCTTACCAGAGCTTATATTAATTGTTCTTCTACTCCTCCCCGTTTTCACAGTGATTTTTATGGTTTCTTTTTCATCTACAATATATGCTATATTTCCTAAATCATAATTCCCTGCATTTTCCTGTAGTTTATTCCATACCCATTGTTTAATATTCTCAGACGAGAGTGATTTATTTCTACCGGCCTTTATCGAAATAACTGTAGTTTTTACTTCTTCATTATTAAGTATATTTCCAACTTTTTCTTCAATAAGTTTTGGTATTTGCGGTATCTCAAAAGTTACATCAACAATATCATTATTCAACAATTCTTTAATACCTAGTATCATTGGAGTAATTTTAATTTTTACCGGATCGTTACAGGAATTAATAGCCTTATTTAAAACGGTTCTAATGCCTATATTGCCAATTCTCTGTAGAATTAGATATCCCCTGTCAGAATTATTAAAATTAAAGAGATAAAAATATTTATCCATCGGGCTTTCATTTTCTTTTATCTCTTTTATTTCATTTCCTACTTCATCTAAAACTGGAAGTTCTACTCCATATTTTCCATACTCGATATACCCATATATTAGTTCTCCAAGTTCAGAGTCATTTTGTGTTTTAATACTTTCACATTTAAAACGAGTTTGATCCTTTGGGTTGGTATAAAGTTCCATTATATACTTTTGCAAACACCTTTTAAGTTTCATCTTCTTTCCCTGTTCTATGCCACCTAATTCAACTTTATACGGGGCTAAAAATATTCTCGGCATTTATATCGCCTCCACTCTTGATTTTCCAAATACCAATTGTGGCAATAAAGCATCTCTTATTTTTCTTAAAACCATAATTTCTTTTTGATTTAAGATTATTTTTTGGAATAAAGGCTCAACAAGATTGTGGAATTTTTGGAGGATTGGTTGTGGAGGGAGAGGGATAAATTTTCCAGTTTTAAACAATTCTAAATTTAGATGTAATACATTAACGCCATTTGCAAATGTTGAATTTTCTTCTTGAGAATATTTTAAATACAAATAGATATATTCTTTGCATATATTTTGGCATATCACTTTAGCGGCATCTAAAGATAAAATACCTTTATCTTTTCCTGGTGGAAGTATCACCAAAGCAGGTGCCCCAACAACTTTGGCGTCAGGAGTCATATCAGTTAAGGCTATTACCAATTCCCCATCATACACTTGCTGTTCATCGGAATATCTGTTACCCTGATAATATTTATATTGAGGCCTAAATCCACCACCTTTCTTAAAAATCTTAAGTGTAATAAAAATCTCTCCCTCTGTTGAATCATCAACCAACTCATCAGAACGGTAAGATAACCCTTTATTTAGCTTTGCTATCTCTCCAAGCGTTTTAATAGCCCACCCCTTCGGTATCTCCCTGTCCAATTCCTCATTATAAACAAACTCTTCATTCTTAAAAGGTTCAAAATCAATAAACCATGACTTGAAAATTGCCATTGCAGTTTTTTCCAAAATTTCGTTTTGGCGTTTTTTGTTTTCTATCAAGTTATCAAACCAGGAAAGCACTGTGGCAATACGGGATTGTTCGGAGGGCGAGGGTAAAGGAATAAGTAACTGATTAAAAATAGGCAATCTCAAAGATAAAACTGTAGAACCTACGGCCCATTCTTTTAAGTAATATCTTAATAAAAACATGGAAAAATAGAGATATTTGCCCATTAGTTCCTGTTTAAAATTGAATATTGCATAGGTTCTTTGATGTAAGTCAAACTTTCCAATATAATAATTAGGTAAAAAATCTTTACCTTCTCCAGGCACTATAACTGCTTCAGTATCAAATAAATATTTGCTACTTTTCTTTAATTGACCTGATCTATCAAATAAAGGGTAAATACCATCAGGTACTGCATCCTGAACATTAGTTTTACCTGTTTTTATATTGGCGATATCACCTAATTTCTTAACCTCCCAATCCTTAGGTATCTCCCCAATCTCTGTTTCCTTAAATTCTGTTTCCTTCTTGAACTTAAGCATTTTTTCCACCACCTCTTCCCATATTAAATTCCAGTGCATTAAACACTTCTTTTACCTTCTCTGTTAATTCTTTCTCCTCTTCAAGTAATTTACTTAATTCTTTGCTGTACTCTTCCATCTTCTTTTCAAAGGGTATGCCGTCATCCTCAATTTTTACTCCAACATACCTTCCTGGTGTAAGTACATATCCATTTTTCTTAATGTCTTCAATTGTTGCTACCTTAGCAAATCCTACTTCATTTATCTTTTCCTCATCCTCTCCTGCTTCAAACATTTTGAACTTTTCAACCATTTTTGATATATGCTCATCAGTGAAGATAACCTGTCTTCGGGATAGGGGTTTAAACATCTTTTTAGCATTAATGAAGAGAACTTTTTCCTTCATGTGTTCTGGCTTCTCTTTTCTCAAAAACCATAAAGACACAGGTAAGGACACCGTATAAAACAATTTGGCAGGGGCTGCAATGATTCCATATATGAGGTCATCCTCAATTATCTTTTTTCTTATTTCCCCTTCAATGCCTCCACCAGATAGGGCTCCATTTGCCATAACAAATCCTGCCTTTCCATTGGGTGCTAAATGGTATATGTAATGTTGAATCCAGGCATAATTTCCATTATTATCTGGAGGAATACCATATTTAAATTTTGGATCATTTTCCTTAACCCTATCTGCACCCCATCCACTATCATTAAATGGAGGATTTGAAACTACATAATCAGCCCTTAAATCAGGGAACTTATCATCATGATAGGAATCGCCGATTCTTATATCCCCCTCAGCCCCTCTTATAGCAAGGTTCATTTTTGCTATTTTCCAGACAAATTCCTTTGATTCTTGGCCATATATTGAAAGAAGTGCCTTTTCTTTTCCTTCTCTTTCCAGTTTTTCAAGGGCAGAAACAAAGAAACCACCGCTTCCACAGGATGGGTCAAATATCCGTCCCTCTTTAACATCAAGTATTTCAACAATCAATTGAGTTAAACTCCTCGGCGTATAAAACTCCCCACCTTTTTTACCCTCTGCTTCAGTGAATTTTCCCAAAAAATACTCATAGATCCTACCAAAGATATCTTTCCCTTTATGTCCATTGCCAAAGTCAATGGTTGAGAAAACATTTATTAAGTAAGCAAGATCATCTGGCTCCAGGTTAATTTTTGTATATATCTTTGGAATTACATTTTTAAGTTGTTTGGGATACTCCTTTTCCAAAATATCTATGGTGTTATCTAAAATCTCCCCTATATTTGACTGGTTTGCATTTTCCTTTATGTAATCCCATCTTGCTTTCTCAGGTACATATAAAATTCCATCGGAAAGATAAACATCCCTGTCTTCAAGAAGATCATTTCCAAATCTTTCAAGAATCTTCTTATCTGTTTTATTTATAATTTCTTTCTGTTTTTCTTCAAATGCAAAGGAAATATATCTCAAAAAAATTAAACCTAAAACTATGTATTTATATTCATGAACTTCAACTTTTTTTCTCATTTTGTCTGCAGCCTTCCACAGTTTGTTTTCAAAGTTTATGTCCCTTTCGCCCATATTTTTCTACCTCCCGTTTATTCTATAAAGCAAATTTATATAGTTTTTATGTATTTTGATATATATAAATATATACTCCCAATTAAAAAAATGATAGATGTAAAAAGTAAAAAGGAAAGAGAATTTTATTTTTTTTCATCCATATGCAGTAAGTAAAGAACCCAAAACTATAAAGATTATAATAAGAATAAATAAAAATTATAAATCATTTGGTGAGTTTTATGATATATGTGGAATCCATAATGAAAAAATAATAGTTGTTAATTTCAATGACAATATTGGGGATGTAATTGCCTTATTTCGAAAAAACAAAATCAGTGGGGCCCCTGTAGTTGATAACAACGGAAATGTTATTGGCATGATATCTGAAAGTGATATAATAAAAACCCTTACTACCCATTCTGGGGGCATAAATATGGTACTTCCTTCCCCTTTGGATCTAATTGAACTTCCATTAAAAACCACTTTAAAAATGGAGGAATTTAAGGAGGATATGGAAAGAGCACTTAAAATAAAGGTAATAGATATTATGACAAAGAATGTAATTAGCATACCTCCCAATACCTCAATAAATGATGCTGCCAAGATAATGGTAGAAAACAATATTAAGAGTTACCAGTTTATTGAAAATGGCAAATTAGTTGGTATTATTACCAGAGAAGATTTAATAGAGATTTTATGTAGTTCTTAAAAATATATAATGCAATATAAGATACTAAAATAAAAAATTAAAAATAATTAATAATCATATATAATAATAATTATAAAATAAAAATTAAAATATAATAAATTTTAAGATTTTTAAATATATATTTTTAAATTCTTATAGGTATTCTAAGGCTCTTAGAAATAAGTTAATTATATGTTTTTAACTATAATATAAATAATAATTAAATTTTAAATTAATATATAATTGAATCACTAATAAGCAATTTTTAAATAAATAAGGTGGGTATATGTTAAAAAAATATGCCAGAAAAAAATGTATCCATGTTATGTTGGCCTACACTGGAGGGTGCAATGGTTGTGATATTGATGCAGTAAATTGCTTTTTATCTCCCTTTTATGATGCTGAGCAATACAATGTCTTTTTAACATGGAATCCAAGGGAGGCTGATATACTTCTTGTAAGTGGCTGTGTTACAAAGGTAATGGCAGAGCCCCTTAGAAAGATATATGAGAATATTCCTGAACCTAAGGCTGTAGTTTCAATGGGTTGCTGTGCACTAAAGGGGGGAGTTTATGGAAACATAGGTGGAGATTTAGGCACTTCAGATTTTATAGATGGTCCCGTTGATAATATACTTCCTGTAGATGTTAAAGTTCCTGGCTGCCCTCCAAGACCTGAGGATATTATAGATGGTATTATAAAGGCACTTCCAAAGGTCATAGAGGGAGATTAATGAGGTGTTTCTATGATAAATATTGCTATGATTAACCTATCCCTTATTGAATACATACTGTCCATACTGGGTATTCCCCTTATAGCCTTTGCCCTCTCCACATGGATCCCAGGTATTCAAAGAAAGATACAGGCAAGAATTCAACAAAGGGTTGGACCCTCCATATTAACTCCAGGATTATGGGCATTATTTAAATTTCTTGCAAAAAAAACAAAGGAGCCCTTTGGTACAATGCCAGGGCTTTATAAAGTACTGCCCATCATAAGTTTTTTAGTTATTTGGATAATACTTAGTGCTACTGCTGTTCCTGAAATATATGTTGTATCTAACCTAATATTTATAATGGGCCTATTAAAGGTTAAAGAGATGATTTATGTAATTATGGGATCCTTGGTTAGTTCTATTATGGGGGTTAGAATGCCCTTTGTTGATGATTGTAAAGGTAGTAATTTTATAAATATTTTAAAAATATCCTTGGAACAACTTGGAGGTATTAGGGCCTATAAATTAATTACCATCGGTTCCTTTCCTCTGTATATTGGTATGGTATTGCCCTTTATACCCAAGAGTAGTATCTATTTAGATAGTGTAATTGGGAGTAATTTTTTATTTAGTCTTGCAGGAATCTTTGGAGTTATAGCCTACTTTATAGGATATATTGTACTACTGGGCGAATATCCATTCTCAATCATGCATACTAAGGCTGATGTTATTGAGGGACCTACAATGGAGTATTCAGGAAAGTATAGGGCAATATATTTATCTGTAAAGGAATTACTTATGATGGCCCTTGGAAGTTTATTTGCAACACTTTACCTTGGCATCTTTCCCGATGTAAATAATCCAATAACTATTATTGAAAACTTTGCAGTGGCCTTAATATTTCCACTATTGAGTACCATTGTTGGAGCCTATACTCCTGTACTAACCTTTAGACAGATATATCCCATATCAATATATGCCACTGCAATAGGGTTTATTGGTGTTATACTTGCACTATTGGGAATTTAATTATAATAAATTAATTAATAATAATAAAAAATAAAGGAAATTAAGATAAAAATGTAATTAAAATAGGGTCTTCTTTATATTCCCATCTAAATAATTTCTAAATACTCTCCTTTTATATTAAATCTAAATCTAAATACCTTCCTCATTAAGGGGACAGAAGGAAAATGCTTATTTACAACAAATACTAAATTATAGGCGTGTAATCACGAT
>JAHEQB010000072.1 GCA_019561555.1 Methanothermococcus sp. SCGC AD-155-C09 | reverse complement strand
CATAGAGGAGGAGGACATTAGACATGTGGAGAGGGAACTTTCTGAAAAATTTGGAGTGGATATATTTTTGGACATACCTCCCTATCCAAAAATAAGCGAGCATCGTATTGTAATATTGACCAATAATAAAAAATATAGATTGGATGAAATATCTCCCATTGCAAAAAATTTAAAATGGGCCTATATGAAATCATGGGATGTTAGGATATATGGGCCATGTGATAAATTGGATTCTCTAAATAAATTTATTGAAAACAACTATCTTGGTAGGGAGAAGGAAATAATATTTGAATATTTAAAGGATAAATTTAAAGATAGTCTAATATTAAACATTATTAGGGATGAAAATATCATAAGAGGTAGGGGGAAACTTCTCAACATAGTTAAGGAAAATGGATTATCAGAGTCAGAGTTTTTAAATGAACTTCAAAAATTAATATTCTGTGGTTTAATAAGGGAGGAGGTTGTAAAGGTTAGGGGTATTTTTAGATATGATTACACATTAAATGAGAGATAAATTAATAAATATAGTCAAGCACATAATTCCTTGAACTCATCATCTAAGAATTTATACTAATTACTTGCGAATGATATAAATCATATAATTTTTTGAAGATTCTATCAACTATAGTTCAAAGTATTATGTTCCACACTATAATTAAATAAATAAAAAAATATTAATTAAATATTAAAAATAATAAAAATAAAAATATATTATAATAATTTAAATAAAAATAATTAAAAATAAAATTAAATTAAATACTATTTCACGCTTAAATTGGTGATAAAATGGATAATATAAAAATAGCAGTAATTGGCTGTGGCCCAGCAGGGAAGTCATGTGCTATTGAATTGGCAAAAAAGGGATTTCATGTTGATATATATGAAAGGGATAAAATAGGAGGAGCCTGTTTAAATTATGGTTGTACCTATATAACAGGACTTAGAGAGATGGCTGATATTATAAATAATCTAAATTTAATAAAAAATAATAATAATGGCAATAAAATAGTTTTAGAGGATATTATATCCTTTAAAGATCTCCAAAAGAGAATATCCCTTGTACAAAATAAAATAAGGGAAAAACTTAAAGAAGAGATAGGGGCTTTTTCCAACATAAAATTGCATTTTAAAGAGTACTCTACAGAGGATTTTGGGGAGTATGACTATATAGTTTATGCCACTGGAAAGGATTATACCTCAGAGTACAATGGAATTAAATGTTTAAACCATGAGGATATTGTAAATTTGATGGAACTTCCTGAAAAAATATTGATCATAGGAGGGGGGACTGTTGCAGCAGAGTATGCCTCAATATTCTCAAATTTTGGCAGTGAGGTTATTGTATATGTGCGCTCCAAGTTTTTAAAAATGATTGTGGATGAAGATATAAGGAATTATATAAATAAATTCATAAAATTTAAAATAACCAAGGATAAAGGGGAATTTGAAAATCTATTAAAAAATGATAACTACACAAAGATACTTGCTACAGGTGGGAGGCCAAAATTTGAAGTTGATGAGTATATGAGGGTTATAAGAGAGGATGAAGAAAATAATAAAAAGATAGAGAAAAATATATTTTCCTGTGGAGATTCTTCCATTGGAAAGGGAGGAAATACGCCAATAGCAAGAATGGAAGGTAGAATTGTGGCCCAAAATATATATAGAAGTGTAAAGAATATGCCCCTTATAAAACCTAACTATGACTTTATTCCCAATACCATAAGAATGGATTTAAATATATCCTATGTTGGAAAACAAACTGATAATTCTATAACATTTCCAAATACTGTGGGAAGGGGTACATTTTTTAGAGTCTCAAATCATATTGGCATAAATAAACTATATTACGAGAATAATAAAGTAGTAGGGGCAATTTCCATGACTCCCTCAATGGAGATAATGCCCTACTTTGCCCAGTACTTAAAGGGTATTGATATTTACAGGGATTTTGTGGAGATACATCCTTCAACAGATCCATTTTATGGGATTATTAGATAAATTAGTGGATTTTAATATTATTAAAAGGATATATTTATATTTAATATTAGATAATTTTATAAAGGAGTATTAATAACATTTATTTTATTTATTTTAGCTCTTATTTTATTTATTTTAAAATATTTTTTATATGGGTTATTTTATTTTTTTAATAGTTTTAAATAAAATCATCTATAAAAATAAAAAACCTTAATATCAAAGGAGTTAATAAAAAAATAATATTATTAAAAAAATAAAAATATAAAAATAATTAAATAAAATTATAAATTACCAACAATAACAATTATAGTCCAAAAATAACTATTTATAGTAAATAAAAAACCTCAATTCCAAAAAAATAATTAAAAATAAATAATTATTATTAAAAAATTAATTATAGTCAAGAACATAATTTAAACCATATTCAAATATAAAAAATAATTAAAAAAACTAAAAATTAAAAAATATAAAACAATAAAATAGTCCAAATACCTAAAATAAAGGGAAAATAAAATATTTAAAAAAAATAAAGGAAAGTAATACATAAAGTAAATACTTAAAAAGTAGAAATCCCTTCACTGTCTCCATATATTCCTAAGCACTAGGAAATTATGATCTTGATAACATCATTATTATGAACCTTAGTTTAAATAAGGTAGGGATATATTTAGTATAATATCCCATTTAATAGTATTTTATCTTTTATTATTATTTATTTAGATTATGGTTTAAAAGGTAGGAACTTAAAGTATTTTCTCATTATTATGTTTTATTCTTCTTATTATTTTTATTATATATTATAATTTTTATGTGTTTAACTATAGATCCTTTTAATATTAAATTTAAATCTATCTACATTAGCATATTAGGGATTATATGAAAATACTTGTAGTCGGTATAAATACCCGTCCTGTGGTTAATTCTGCCAAAAAATTAGGTTATAAGGTTTATTCTGTATCCTATTACAACCCAATGGATCTAAATGCCGATGTAAAGGAATATCTCATAGATGATAATTACCATGGGTTTTTTAATAAAAGCTACAGTGAAAAAAAACTTATAGATTATGCCAATAAGTATGCCCATGATGTTGATTACATTTTTATAGGTTCTGGAGTATTTGAGAGTGAAGATTCAAAGACAGTGGATTGGGAGGCCATTGTGGGCAATTCTCCAAAAAAAATAAAATCATTAAGTAATAAATATCATACTCTAAGAAAGTTGGAGAATATAGGATGTCCTGTGCCCATAACCTATATTGCCCATAATTATCATCAATTGGAAAAATATCTTCACGAGTTCAATACTCTAATTGTAAAGCCCATTTATGGACATGGAGGAAGTGGTGTTCATACCATATCTTTAAATACTACTAATGACATATTATTCAATTTACTAAAAAATTTAAAATATCCTGTACTAATTCAAGAATTTATAAACTCCAATAGTTTCAGTGCAGCATACATTAACAGGGAATTTATAGCATTTAATAAACAAATAATTATGAATAATGCATATATTGGAAATATTACTCCCTATAAAATCAACAGGGAGTTAAAAAATATTAAAAACACCATAAATTTATTCAATGAAGTAATAGATTATTTTGATTTAGAGGGGATGAATGGTATTGATTTTATGATAAAGGATGGACATCCCATGGTTATAGAGATTAATCCTCGTATATTAGGTACCTTTGAGACTTTGGAGATGTCTTCAAATAAAAATCTTGTAAGGTATATGATTGAAAATAAAAATAATAATCATCATAATAACTATAATAATTATAATAATTACAAAAATAAAATACCATTAAAAACACAGTATATTAAAAAAATATTATTTGCAAAGGAGAGATTAATCTCCAATATAAAAAAGAGAAGTAATATTTTTGATATTCCAAAATATGGTGCCATAATTGAAAAGGGCGAGCCATTAACTACAATAATTGGAAAAAACACTCAAGAAATAAGGGAAATAACCCAGGATATTTCAAAGATGGTGATTCTATGGCGTTAAGTAAGGAAGAGATATATACTATGCTTGATAATCCTTTGGTTCAGCAGGTACTCTTGGAGATATTGGATGATGATATTAATGGTTTTGATGTATTAATGGTACTCATTGATTTAGTGGAGGCCACTGATGATGAAATTTCAAGGCATCTAAATTTAAAATTAAACACTGTAAGGAAATTACTCTATAAACTTTATGATGCAAGACTTGTAAATTATGATAGGGAAAAGGATGAAGAAAGTAATTGGTACACCTATACCTGGAAACCAGCCTTGGATAAATTACCTGAGGTTGTAAAAAGAAAGGCCCAGGATATGCTTAAAAAACTTAGGGAGCAATTAGTAATTGAAGAAGGTAATATGTTCTTTTACTGTCCAAAATGTGAAATTAAATATATCTTTGAAGAGGCCATGGATTATGGATTTAGATGTCCCCAATGTGATGGGATCCTTAAAGAGTACGATAATAAAAGGGATATAAAAATACTTAAAGATCAAATAATGTTTTTAGAGGAGGAATTACAATTAAATAAGCCATTTTTTTCCACAGAGGCAGATAAATCTAAAAATAGGAAAAACACGAACGTAATTGCATAGTATCCCCAATAACCTTAAAAAATTATTCGGAGATTATTTTTTACGGATTTTAAATTTTTATTAAATGTGAAACACTACAATAAAATTAGAATATAGTTAAGAACATAATTTTTTTTAAACCATAATCTAAATATAAAAAATAAATAAAAAAAATTAAAAAAATAAAAATAATTAAAAAAATTAAAATTAATATAACCCAAATCCTAATATGTAGGAAAAAATTAAATTTTTAAAGAAATAGAAAGGAATCAAATGCTTAAAAAAGGAGGGCTATATAAAAAAGTAAAAATCTCGTCATTACCACCTAATGCTCCCAAGCATGAGGAGGGCGGGCAGTATCCTTTGACATTATTGCATTATGTATCTTAGATTGGGATAATATTATAGATGGATTTACAATAAAATTTTCTTTATTATATTTTAAAATTTTTTTATTTATTTTTTGCAATATCATATAAATCTTTTTTATTATTATAGTTTTTATTATTTCCATATTGTCTTATTATTTTTTTATTTTATAGAATAAATTAATGTTATATATAATTATAATTTATATTTTTTATTTTTATTTTAATTTATGATAAAATGGGATTTTTTATTATTTTTTGTTTAAAATATTAATATATAGGGCATCTTCAAATCTGGGAAAATTGATAATGTCTTTAAAGGGATTAAAGTCCATACATTTAATACGTTATCTTAAGTTTTTAAAAAATAAATTTAAAATATTATATATTTAATTATTGGTATTATTAAAATTATTATTTTTTAATATATTTTATTAATAAATTTTATTTATTATAATTTTTATTTATTTTTATTATTACACCAATTGGTGATTTAATGAATAGTATAATCAAAATATATGAATTCTTAAACAGTAATAAAAATAAATACACTTTCCAAAACATATCAAAACTGTTCCCCTATGTTAATGACCCTAACTTTAAACATGGTTATGATATTTTATCAAAATTATGTGAAAAAAATGTTGTTATGCATAGTTTGGCAGTGTCATTATATACCTATGAATTAGGTTCAAAAATTAAAAATAGGGGACATCCTATAAACCTGGACTTGGCTGTAATAGGTGCCCTTTTACATGACATAGGAAGGAGTGCATCCCATGGTATAGACCATGGTGTTAAAGGAGGGGAAATATTAAGAAAATACAAATTTAGTAATGAAATAGTATTAATTGCTGAAAGGCACATTGGTGCAGGAATTCCAAAAAATGAGGCCATAGAAATGGGACTTCCTCCAAAGGACTATATTCCAATAACCTTAGAGGAAAAACTTGTGGCCCATTGTGATAATTTAATAAGTGGCATAGAAAGGGTAGATATAGCCTATACAATAAATAAACTTAGAAAAAGGTTATCATTACCCTCTAATGATCATCCTGCTATTTTAAGAATTCTAAGATTAAATAAAGAAATAAATAATTTATTATGTAAAAATAATGAATAATTATAAATTATTAAATAATTATATGGAATATCTTATTAAACAAAAAATTATAGCCAAACACATAATATTTTGAACTTATTATAAGTATAATAATTCTAATACTTAAAGAGTTTCCTCTGCACTTCCAGTGCTTAGGAGTATAGAAGAAAGGTAGATAAGTTGTGTGGAATTTCTAATTAAATATTTACCTTTTATTATACCTTTAAGTATTTTAATTTAAGATTTGGATTATTTTTATTATTTTTTTAGATATTTTTAATTTTATTTTTTATTATTTTTTTTAACTTTAATTTTTTTTAAATTATTTATTTTTTATTTTTTTATATTGTAAATATGGGTTTGGATAATTATGTTCTCGATTATAATCATTAATCATAATTTCCTTTCAATTTAAGAAAATAACAACCCAACACCCTTTATAAGGCCATAGAATGACAACATACCCATTGTCATACATATGGTACTAATTACTATCATTCTATTAACCTTTAAACCAAATAATGGTATGGCAAATAGTACTCCAAAAAGTCCTGTACCTATCTGAACAGCCTCCATACACTTTGCAATCTGTTCTGGTGTTACAGGGGGTGAATTAGGTACAACACCTGCAATTGCATTCATATAACCTCCCATAATGCCTGCAGTTGCAGGAATCACCCCACATATTATTACCAATCCCACTGCAAGACCATTTGCTGTAACACTAAGTAATTGGGATTTTAAATTCTGGAGATCTTCAAGGGTTTTTGCAAGGGTTTTAAGAACCTCTGCCAACTCTCCCCCATACCTTCTATTTTCTATAATCAATCTTCCAATCTGCCTAAATATTTTTGAATCTGTGTTATTTGAAACTATTAACATGGCCTCCTCAAAACTTAATTTATTTATCTTCATTAACAATGTAATTTTAAAAAACACAACATCCACTTCCTTAATACCACTTTCAATAACCTCATCAATGGCATCCATTATAGAACGCCCTGATTCCAATGCCAATACCATTACATATAGGGCTTTTGGTAGATTTTTCTCAAACTTTTCTATTTTAGATTCATAAATAATACTAGGTATGGTAAGTATTGTAAGAGCATACATAATTATCAATATAATAGTGGATTTTTTAGTTAATTGAAAATAATATCCAAATATTATAACTATCACAACAATAGCCAAAAGAATTAATTGAAAATTCCTTTCAGAAATGGCAACACCTGCTTTTTTAAATAACATACTATTACGTTTTATTATGTAATGGTATATATCTTGAAGTTTTACCATTGTTTCACTCTATTTTCATTTTTATGAATATTGCAAAAATTGCAGTTAGCATTGGAGCCATTTTTGTTAGCAACATATTCACAGTATTTATTATTCCATCAAATCCCCCTCCCCCCTGTATTGAGGATAGCATCATACCTGAAAATGGCAAAATCATACCTGTTCCAAATAGAAGGTTACCTAAGTTGGATATTTGAAATTTTGAGGAATCTATCTTAGATACTGATTCCCTAATTATTTCTTCATATAAATTCTTTAAAAGTAATTGAGTTCCTCCCTTGTCTGAGGATAGTATAAGTTGATCATATAGTTTTTCCATAAGGGGTACTTTGGTTCTCTTTTTGGCTCTTTCAAGGGCCTCTTTAAAAGTATATCCTCCTCTATTAACATCATAGAAAATATTTCTAAATTCATAGGAGGGTATTCCATACTCAGGATTTTCAGCAATATTTTTTATGGTTTCCTGCAATGACATTCCAGAGTTCAAGGAGGAAATCATATTCAATATGGTAATTATTATTTGAATCTTAATCTCTCCACGAAATAGTATCATCTTTATTTTTGGATAAAATACTCCCCCTATAAATATTACCCCTCCTGCAAGTAATCCATTTATAAGGCCTGTAAATATATCCCCGTCAAATAGGGAATTTAAAATGAACAATATTGCAATTCCACTGGATATCAATATTACCCTTAATATATATTTATTAATATCATCAATACCAACGTATTGAAAATCTGCCTTTGAGGGGAAAATCTTTGTATGGATTATATTATAAGTAATATCTCTGATATAGGTATTAACAAATTCCTTCATTTGAGGAGATTGTTCCAATATTTTATCTAAATCTATATCCATATCTACCCTACCTTCATCATAGGACTCATAAAATTCTGAAAGTGCCTCCTGATCTATATTTCCCTTACTAAGTGATTCTTTAATTTCAATTATATTGGTTATTCGCCTTCTTCTTTTTCTACTACGCCGGATCCTCTTTCCAGTTATTTTACTATATAAGTCATAAATTATATCCATAAATTTTTCAGATATTGAATTGGCCATAATGTCACCAAATTATTATACTCCTATCTTATTAAGTAAATTTTCAGGATTTTCCTGGTACCTTCTAAGTAAGTTACCAACACTTTTTATATCTCTAATTTTATTTTTAACTGCATACTTTAATACTTTTATCCTCTTGGCTCTATCCTCCAATAACTCCTCTCTGGATATACCAGCAATATTACATACTGCTTCCTCCCACATACAAATACCCCCTTGAACAATACTATCAGTTAATCCATCATACTCAAAGAGATTTGTCTGGGATAGATCTTCCCCAATACCACTAATTTCCACTATTCCTAATATTCTTCTTATGGTTTTTTTATTTCTCTTAATTCTTTGCTGATTTATAATAAAATCAAGGGAGGAGAGCATGATCTTAGGTACATTCATTGGAGGATTTATCAATCTTGTTAGGGCCTCACTGGCACTATTTGCGTGAAGGGTTCCAGAACAATTTGAAACTATAATTCCTCCCTTACTTCCAGCAATATAGGTATGATTATCCTTAACTGTTAGGTCATATATGAATCCCTTGTAATCTATGGACTCAATGGAAATAACCTTATCCCAGGAGATCTCTGCACTTATGATGCTATTTACTAATGAATTTCCAACATAAGTATTTTTAATCAAAGTGTTATTGGACTGATTATGTACTGTTGAAGTATAATTAGAAATTAAAGCATTAAAATATGATGTATTATAGGTAGTATTTTCTTCACTATCATTATTTAGATAGTAATAATTATTTATATTATAGTAATTATTTAAATTATTATCAATATTATTATTTATATTATTGGAGAGAGGATTATTTAACAATCCATTATCTAAGGAATGGTTAAGGGATCCCCTATTGGAGTTAAAGATAGAGGGAATATTTGGAAGTGCAATATAATCACCAACATTTACCATATTGGCATTAACCTCAAAGATAATATTTTTTAAGACATACAAAGGATGGTCAGGGGTAAGGGTTATTTCTCTACCTCCCTTTGTTTTTACTTTTAACAATTTTCCAGAATATTCCTTTCTCCAAATGTGTGTTATCAATTTATCCTCAATTCTTAGGGATTTCTTATTAAAACTTGGAATATGTATATTCTCCTTAGATATATCTATCCATTTAAATCCATTACTTTCCCTTAATATATTTTTTTCATACTTATCAAAAAACCCATCTACAAAGTTTCCTATGGAGATGGTTTTTCCCTTACTTAGATATATTGGTTCCCTTCCAATTAATGCACCATCATGACCTGTGTTCATTGCCACTAAAAGGGATTGGGCCTCTTCACCCCTTACCTCCCCTACAAATATTCTATCAGGCCTCATTCTCAGGGCATTTTTAATTAAATCATTCATGGTAATTTCATAACCCTGAATCCCAGGCCTTGGGGGCCTTGTTATCATCTTTATTACATGATCATGGGGTATCTGTAATTCAGGAGTATCCTCTATGGTTACAATTCTATCGGTGTACATGGAGAACATGGATAGTACATTAAGGGTAGTAGTTTTTCCAGACCCTGTACCCCCAGCAATTAATGTATTGGCAGGTTTAGATCCAAAATATCCCTCAACAGCCTGCCATAAAAAGGCAGCAAGTTCAAAATTAAAGGTTCCAAAATTAATTAAATCCACAATAGTTAAAGGATCAGCGGAGAACTTACGAATAGTTAATGTACTTCCACCAAGGGTAATATCCTTTGTTGTGGCATTTACCCTACTGCCATCAGGTAAAAATGCATCTAACATTGGGGTTCTTGAATCAATGGTTCTTCCTGCAAGTAATGAAATATTGTCTATTATTCTATTTAATTCATCTTCATCAAAAAGGATGTTGGTTTTACACATTTGATATTTTTTATGAAATAAATAGGTGGGTTGATTCACCCCATTAACCATTATCTCCTCTAGATGGGTATCACTTATGGGTATCTCTAAAAAACCAAGTTTTCCAATAATTAAATAAAAATACTTAGCGAGTAATTGAATCTCTGCATTTTTAAGATTTAGATTATTTTTTTCAGAATAAGTTGACAAATATTTACGTATCTCATCAACCTTTTGAAGGCCAGTTTCAGATAATTTAGACTTTATATCAGATACTCTTTCAGGGGACAATTTAGATAGTGTATCCAATATACTATCCACTTCAGGTACTACATAGTATGTTATTCCTTCCCTTTTACCTATAACTACTTTATATACTACATCATCTACTTGTATATTATAAAAATCTATAACATCCAGGGAGTATTCATCATGACTTATGGAGCTTTTAGCGTCTATAAGACTACCTTCCAATTTAAGTTTTTGAATGCCCACTACTCCAGGTTTTTTTGAAATATGTATGGGTTTTGTATCTATATCTAATGTTGTTTTACTCTCTAATGGCTCTAAGATTTTACTTTTTTTTTAGTATCTTGAATTTTGGCATCCTTCTTAATTTTATCTAATATTCCCATTTATATCCCCTAAATTCTTTTAAAATCATTAAGTAATTTTAAATATTATTTAATCATAACCTTTTCAATTTTTATATTTTAATTTTTGTTTTAATATTTTTTTATTTATTGTTAAATATATTAATATTTTAAATCTATAATTCATAACATAAATAATATTATAGTAAGAGTATAAATATTAATAAAAAGAATATTTCCAGTTTCTATCTTAGACTAGCATGGGGCCTATAATAAATCCTTTAGGGGCTTTATCCT
The DNA here is from genome assembly GCA_019561555.1 of Methanothermococcus sp. SCGC AD-155-C09. Taxonomy (GTDB): domain Archaea; phylum AGJL01; class Methanococci; order Methanococcales; family Methanococcaceae; genus Methanofervidicoccus. The sequence goes on along the minus strand of JAHEQB010000072.1, from coordinate 17,258 downwards.
TCCCCTAATGCTCAAGGGTATTAAGGGAAGGGAAATAATATAAAAATTTCTAATATTTACGTAATTTTCCTTTTTTAGGTATTTTAAAATCTTAAATTATTTATTCTTATTTTTTTAGATTAGTTTTATTATTTTTTAATTTTTTATTTTTTGCCCATTAATTAAATTTTTTATTTATTTATTATTTTAAAAATAAATTTTAATTAATTATTATTTTATTTCTTTATTATTCTTTTAGAATTAAGACTTTTATTTTATTATGCTTGTTGTATATTTTATTTTTTTAAGTTTATTAATTTTTATATATTTTTTTATTTTGGTAGTAATTATTTTTATTAAATCCTTATTAAAAAATTTTTATTTGCCAAAAATAATTTTTTAAATTAATTTATTATTAAACTTATTTAATGAAAAATAAGTAGAATTTATTCAAACATTATATTTTACAACTATTATTATAAAGTAACATCTATATCCAAATGCTCTGTTAGTTCCTTATATCTATTCCTTATTGTAACCTCTGTAACCCCTGCAACATCTGCAACTTCCCTTTGGGTCCTTCTTGCCCCATGTAGAACGCTTGCAATATATATTGCAGCCGCAGCCACTCCTGTTGGTCCCCTACCACTAGTTAATCCCTTTTCACCTGCTTTCTGAAGTATGGATATGGCCTTTGATTCCACTTCACCTGGCAACTTAAGTTCAGATGCAAATCTTGGAACGTAATCTATGGGATTTGTAGGTGCCAATCTTATATTTAACTCCCTTGATATAAATCTATAGGTTCTACCTATCTCCTTTCTATCTACCCTGGAAATTTCTGCAATTTCATCCAATGTCCTTGGAACCTTACACCTTCTACATGCTGCATAAAGGGCTGCAGCAGCCACTCCCTCAATACTTCTACCCCTAATTAACCCCTTTTCTACAGCACCCCTATAAAGAACTGCAGCATTTTCCCTAACATTTCTTGGAAGTCCCAATTTTGAGGATATTCTATCTAACTCTGAAAGTGCAAATGCCAAGTTTCTTTCAGAGGCATCAGAAACCCTTATTCTTCTCTGCCACTTTCTAAGTCTATATAATTGAGCCCTTCTATCTGCAGAAATATCCTTTCCATAACTATCCTTATTTCTCCAATCAATAACTGTTGATAACCCCTTATCATGTATTGTATAGGTCATTGGAGCCCCAACTCTACTTCTCTTTACCCTCTGCTCATGATCAAAGGCCCTCCATTCTGGACCAACATCAAATAGATTTTGCTTTAAAACACACCCGCAATCGGTACATACTATTTCTGCCCTCCCATAATCTTTAATAACATTTTTACCATTACATATTGGGCAGATTAATTCCTCCTCCCTTTCAAGAATTACCTTTTTAGGAGATTCCTCATCTATTGGATGTTTTTCAACTATTTCTTGAAGGCCACCTTTTTTTATTTTTTTATTATCCTTTTTCTCCTTTTCCATTAATTTTATATCCATAATTTACACCTTTAATTCTAAATTAATGAATTAAATAATTAAAAAATATAAAGGGATTATTTGCGCCTTGGAGAGCCTTTCCTTTTCCCTTTTATTTTCCTGCCCCGTTGCAAAATGAATGCCTCTCCCCTTTTTAAAGACTCATCCCTTAAAGTACTACTGACAGGGATTATATTTAAATAGGGCTTATCAACGGGGCCAAAAATATCATATATCTTCCCTAGTCTTTTCTTCCCAAGAGGGTCTAAAAAAATAGGCGTATTTATCTTAGGTTGGTAATTAGCTCTTCCTATAATTCTCCCATTGGGGAGATTATGCAATATCTTTACTTTTCTCAAAATAATTCCTCCAACCTATCTTAAATTATATATTTAGAACTATAAATATTATGTTATTTAGTCTCAATCATTTACTTTTAAGTTATACTATATAAACTTTTCGAAAAATATATATAGTTGATAACTTATCTAAGTTGTTTATTTAGTAAGTTGGGACTATTATAGAATCAAAGTAATATTAATGCATTATTACATTAATATAATTAAATCTATCAAATATTGGAGGAGTGAAATGAACCCATTGGAAGTTATGGAAAATTCAATTAGGGCCTATAAGATTACAACAAAATATCATGGAAATTTTGTAGATTTAAAAAGGGCCCTTTTCTTAGGATGGTATTGTGATTTAATTGATCCCTGTAAATTTTGCTATATGTCAACCCAAAAAAATAAAATAAAAAATCCAAAGTTGGCGAGAAGAAAACTTGAAAGTATATTGGCAGAATCCATACTTATGAAGAGAATTGGTTGGAAATTGGAGTTTATATCTGGAGGATATGGATACACTGTTGAGGAGTTAAATACTATTTTGGAGTTAGTTGCATACCTTCAAAAATCCAAACAATACTTAAATGTTGGTGTCGTGGATTTTGAAAACCTAAATATGGATGTTATTGAGGGTATTGTTGGGGCCGTTGAAACTGTAAATGAAGATCTTCATAATTATTTATGCCCTCAAAAGCCTATTGATAGAATTAAAGAAATGTTATTAAAGGCCAAGGATTATAATTTAAAAACAGGAATTACCATTATATTGGGAATGGGCGAAAAAGAGGAGGATATTGATAAACTATTGGATTTAATTGAGGAATTGGAATTGGACAGGATTACCTTTTATTCACTTAATCCTCAAAGGGATACAATTTTTGAGGGAAAGTGTTCAATTACAACCTTGGAGTATATGAATTGGATTTCATCAGTAAGGCTTAATTTTTCAAAAATAGAGATAATTACAGGCACTTGGTTAGATAAACTTACAAATATAGGTCCTTTAATAATGGCTGGATCCAATACAATTACAAAATTTCCATTATTCAGTATCTTTGGAAGGAAAGAGGGCCTTACAGTTGAAATGGAAATAAAGTCCTCAGGAAGGGATTTATTGGGAACCTTTTCAGATATTGATGCATTAAGTGGAAAGAAAATCCTTAAAAATACCCCTTATTCTGATGAGGAGGTTGTTATAAGTAATAGAAGTATGGAATTGTTGGATTCCTTAAAAAGTAGTATAGATCATAAAATAGAAAGTTATATATCTAAAACATTAAAGAGAATTAATAGTTGATAATCAGGAAATGTAAAATTGATTAATTAATTTATTAAATTATTTCTTTAGTATATAGTATGGTGAAAAATTATAATTAAAATAGTAAATAAAATAATAAATGAATAAAAATAAAAAAATAAATTTATTATAATTAAAAAAATTAATAATAATATAAAAAATAAAATAAATTAACATAAAATTTATTCCTTAAATAAAATTATTGTATAAGAATAAACAGATAAATGGAAAAAAAGGAGTTTAAAAAGGAATTATATATAAAGCACCTAAAAAAATTAAATAGAAAGAGGAAATCTATAAAAAGACAGAAGGTTCTTAAAAGACTTTATTTATATGGCATCCATTAGAGAAATGGATATTAAAAAGTAGCGGAGTTAATAAGAGTTATAAAACCATAGGTAATTATACATAATAAATATGGAACAATAGATATAAAGACTTATTACAATAAAAAAATAAAAAAATTAAATAAAATAATTTAAAAAAGTTATAATACTACAATTAAAGAATTAATAGGAATATAAAAAATTAATTAATATAAAAAATAAAAATTAATAAAACTAACAGAAGAGCTTGCCGTCATGTTATAACAAGATATAGAATTCTGTTTTCTACTTAAATGTAAAAGATTTAAAAAAATTAATTTTAAAAGTTATAGTCAAGGACATAATAATTTAAACTTATTATGGATATAGTATCTATACTTAAAGGATTTTCTCTGCACATTCAGTGCTTAGGATTGTAGGGGGAAGGAGGGTAAGTTATGGGATTTCTACTTTTTAAATATTTAATTTTCTTTTATTTCTTTAAATATTCAATTTTTTCCTATATCTTAGGATTTAGATTATTTTAATTTTATTTTTTTTAATTTTTAATTTTTTTAAATTATTTTTATTTTTTTATATTTTAGATTATAGTTTAAAAAATTATGTTCTTAACTATAAATAAAGTTTATATATTTAAGAAGTGTTTTAAAGTTCTTAAGAAATAAATTTAAAATATTATGTATTTAACTATCTAAAAAATTATTTTTTATTAATTTTAATTTTATAATTGAATTTTTTAATATTTTAATTTTATTATTTTTATTTAATTTAATAAATTGGGAAAATATGAAGTATAGGGAATTAAATAATCAAGAGATTAAATGTATTAAAAATATATTGAGTAACTACCTAAATAAAGAGGCCATAGAGGAGTTTAATTTCAAAAACCTTTATCTTTTACATGATAATGACAAATACAATGTAATATATTCTACAGATGAAGTTTTAAGATATTTAAAGTTCTTTAAAAATATATATGGAGCAGGTATTTTATTTGGAGATCTTAAAAAAGATAAAAATAAAATTAAATTTTCAATGTCCTTAGAGGGTATGGATCTAATTTCAAAGAATATTGTAAAAAACTATGCCATAATAAACAAAAAGGGGGAAACTTTATTTTTATATGGCAGAGACATATTCAAATCATCAATTTTAAAGTTAAATGGCACTGGAAGAATAGGTATATTTAATAAAAATAAGGAATTCTTAGGCATTGGAAATTATAATAAGGGAGAGGTTATTAAAAATATTATTGATAAAGGATGGTATTTAAGAAAGGGAGGATAATATCTAAGTTAAATATTAAGTAAAAAAACTATAAAAACTATATATACTTAAACCTGGATATATAAAAATCCTTTTTTTTATAAAAAATTATAGATGGATATTTACGTGAAATTATGGATTCAAAAAAATTAATAAAAAGAATATTAAATGATACTTACAAGAATTTAGATGAGTATTCAAAGGATTTAATAAGATCCTGTGATTTTGAAGTGATATTTAAGGATTTATACATTATAGAGAAAAACACTGGGAATAAAAAAACATTGGAGAATTTAGAGGACTGTGAATCTTTGCCCTCCTTTGAGGCCCAAGAGCGGGAATACATTCTTAAAAAAGTTAATTTGGATAATTCCTTTAAAAATATTATTGAGATATTTATTTCCTCAGAGGCCTCTGAGAGGGGATATATATTCAAAGTGGATGATAATTACAACGTTATAATGCCCAATAGGTATATGACCTATGAACACAGGGAGAGGATCTTAGAATGGACTGAACTTTCTGAAGAAGAATTGGATAAAAAACTTGAGGAGTTTTATAAAGTTGTTGATAAGGGAAGTGAAGATTTAAAAAAATTGGATAGTATGGAATATTGCAATTTTATGATATATACTGATGTTTTTATGGACTTAGATGTTATAGAGAACATAGTTGAAAGGGACAATGATATGATAATAATATGGATCCATCCTCTGTATTTATTTTCCAGTGAAATTGTTATAAAGGGCATTATTGCCTATGAGTTATCCTCCTATAATAGTAAAATAATAGAGGAATGTTATAGGGAAATAATAGAATACTGCAAGGAATATAAAAAACTTTTAGGTAAAAATTTGAATATTCTTAAAAAGATAAGGGATATTGCCCTAAAGAGTAATGATAAAGAGGCCATAAATCTAATAAATGAAATTGAGGGAATGTAGTTTTATTATAGTCAAATAAATAATATTTTAAACTTTAATCTAAAATGTAAGTATTAGTACAAACAAACTATTTATACCAATAAAAAGCCTTAATATCAAAAGAACCTCATAAAAAATAAAATAATAATTATTAAAAAATAAAAAAATTAATTTAAAAAAACTAAAAAAATATTAATAAAATAATTAAAAATAAACAATAATTATAATAACAAAGAAATAAATAATAAAAAAATAGAAATCCCATATTGCCCTCCTTAACGCCCTTAAGAACTCAGAGAAAGGGTAAATTCTCCCTGAAATATTTACATAATTAAGTTTATAATACTTCTAAGATGGGGACTTAATGTATTTTTTTATTGATATTTATATATTTTATTTTTAGCATGAGTGTGTCTAACATACCATCTCATATATAAATCCTTGTTAAAATTCTCAGTGCATATATAAGGTTCCATTAAAAAACAAGGGATTCTATCTCCAAAGGGTTCATTATACCTCCGAAGAACCCCTCACAAATTCCTCTTTTTTTATATTCATTTTTATCAAAGATTTTATCTCTAATTCTTGCTACATATCCTCTTGCTCTGTTTTTTCTAGGTTTAACCTGTGGTAAATATCCTTTAATACAATAGTGTTTAAAACTTTTTTACTATCGTAACCTCTGTCAGCCTAGAGGTATCCTCTCCCTCGGCAATCTTTTAAACTTTAGTCTCAGAAGCATTATAGAGAGAGCAATCAGAAAGGGGTTCTAAGTTCTTTGTTATATCTGGTTATTACATGTATTTCAATCCCTTCTTTTTTTTCTATTCCTAATGATTGTAGAATCTATAAAACTTTTAGAATATGTCATTTATGGAGTTTTTTCAGAACCCTATTAATTATTTTTTCCATATAAGGAGATAGTTTTTTCTCCCAGAAGTGTAGGACAGAATGATCGATTCTCACTCCGAGAATTTATTTACTCTTATCTCTGGAGATCTCAGGGATAATTTTTCCAATTCTTTTATAATCCCCTTTATTATTACCTTAATATTGTGAACCTTCTTTTATTATGTCTATGGATTCAAAAGGTATATTAATCCAGTCGAATATCTCTAAAATTAATTTTATGTCGTAATTTCTAGTATCCCATCTCTTTAACATACTATTATTATTAGCAATATTTTAAATATATATTTTACTATTATAAGTATTGAAGTTATATGTTAGACACACTCTTTTTAGCATATATTAATTATAAGTTTAAAAGATTATGTGTTTGACTATGGTATGATAAAAATAATTAAATATTAAAAAAATAAAAAAGATAGAATATTGTGGAGAGAATATATTAAATCTTTATCTTAAAATTAGGAGTTAATATTTATTCTATTAAAGGATTCTACTCTGTTCTCTCAGTGCTTAGGAGCGTTATGAAGAATAAAGGGATCTCTAATTGTTATCTATTTCTTTTTAAGTATTTTTAAAATCTTAGATTTTTCTATTTTATCCTAATTATCCTTTATTCTTTTATTTTTCTTATTTTTTATTAATTATTCTTTATTTTTTTAATTATTTTATTTTTTTTAATTATTTTATTTTTATTAATTATTTTTAATTATTTTTTTTGAAATTTTTCATAAGATTTTTTTATTTACCATAAATGGTTTTGTTCATATTATGATTATTTTCATAATTTCCTATTTTAATTTAATAAAATATATTAAGTTTATAATGCCTTCTTAATTAATTTAAGGCCCCTTTCTAAAAGATCCTTTGCTATATTTTTATTTCTTCCTTCAACCCTTATTCTTATATAGGGCTCAGTTCCAGAGGGTCTTATAAGTACCCATCCATCCTCTAAGTTAAATCTAGCGCCATCTATGGTTTCAGGAACTACATTATATATTTTTTCTCCATTTTCTATTACATACTTCATTACACTTGATTTTTTATCCTCATTACACTTGATTTTTTCCCTTAAATTCACGTATGAGGGTACCTCCTCTATAAGGGCATGTAATCTTTTATTGTAATATTCCATCATTTCCAAGATTCTCAAACCTGATAGTATTCCATCTGGGGTTAAATGCACATCCCTGTGAATCCAGGTTCCAGAGGGCTCTCCTCCAAAAATAGCATCATATTTACATAGTGCCTCTGAAACTGCAACATCTCCAACCTTTGTTCGTATAACCTTTACATTAAAATCCCCCAAATATTCATCAATGGACATTGAAGCATCTACAGTAGTTACTATTGTCTTTTTACCAGACTTCTCCACAATATATCTTGAAAAGACTGCAAGTATTTTATCAAAATCTGCCAATCTTCCCTTTTCATCAATGGCTATCATTCTGTCGGCATCTCCATCATGGGCTATCCCTATATATTTTCCATTTTTTTCATTTAATCCCTTAATCATTCTCATAGTATGGTTTAGATTCCTTTCATTGGGCTCAGGCATTCTTCCTATGAATCTTCCATCAATATGGGCATTTAAGGATATAACATGGGCTCCAATATCTGTAAATAGGTAGGGGGAAACTACAGAACCTGATGAGTTAGCACAATCCACTACCACATTAAATTCTTTATTTATATTCACATGCTTAAGAATATATTCCCTATACTTTCTTATTGAAGTGTCATCATCCCATACCTCTCCAACAGAGTTCCAATCTACCCTTTTAAAGTTTTTATTGAATATTATCTCCTCAATATATTTTTCCTGCTCAGGCCTATATGCTGTGCCATCTCTGTTAAAAAGCTTTATACCATTGTACTCAGGAGGGTTATGGGAGGCTGTTATCATGATTCCTAAATCATAGTTTCTACTTGAAAATCCAAGTGTTGGGGTAGGGACAATACCTATATCAGTTACAGTAACTCCGCCATTTAAAAGGCCTGTGATCAAAGCACTTTTAATTAAATTTCCAGTTGTCCTTGTATCCCTACCAATTACAACCTCTTTTGCCCTTTGAGAAATGGCAAAGCCTACCTTATAGGCTATCTCTGGATTTAAATTTTTCATTCTTATGCCTGATGTTCCAAAAAGTCTCATAGTATCACAGTGGATTTATTTAAAAAATTATAGTAATTAATATGTGTAAATGTATTTAATCATAGTCAAATGCATAATATTTTAAACTTATAACCTTAATAAATAATAATAAAAGGATAAAACATTAATAAAGAGTTAAGGTCTTTTATTTTATAACGTATTTATTTTTTTTTAGGTATTTAAAATCTTAGATTATTATTTTATTTTATCCATATTTTTTTATTTTATTATTTATTTTAATTATTTTATTTTTTTATTAGTCTTGGTCTTAAATCATGTTCTCTTTATAACTATTGTAAGTATATCCCCATCCTCAAGTACATGGTTAAGCCCTACCCTTTGACCAGGATGCTTAGCAGATTTTCCCCATACCTGAGCATATCTAAAATTCTTTACAAAATCCCTATGAAGTTTATTACATACATCCTCAACTGTGGAATTTTTTAAAATAATAAGAGGCTCATCTAAATCAGGTTTTTTCCCCTGTGGTTTTAAATATACTTTTATAAATCCTAAGGTATTAAATATTTTTTCCTTTAACTCTTCGATGTTAATGTTCTTATGTCCAGAAACTAAGATATATTCTCTATCCTTCAATGTCTCCTCAATCTTACGTATATGATTTTCATCTGCTAAATCTATTTTATTTACCACTACTAAGGATGGAATATATTCCCTATTTCCACTTATTACATCTATAAATTGATCTGCTGTAATATCCTCCCTTATTACAACATCAGCATTATGTATTCTATTTTCATGTAGTATGGCCACTATAGTTTCCTCATCTATTTTACTCAAAGGTAATGTGGTATTTATGGTAATGCCTCCTCTATCCTTTTTTACAATTTTAACATCAGGAGGCCTTTGATCAAGTCTTATGCCCACATTATATAATTCCCTTTCTATTATTGGAATATGCTCAGGAGAGAACACATCCACAACCAACATTATTAAATCCACATTTCTAACGGCAGCAAGTACTTCGCTACCTCTCCCTTTACCAAAGGATGCACCTGAAATAATCCCTGGTGCATCCAATACCTGTATTTTCGCCCCCCTATATTCTAAAATACCAGGGATTATGGTTAAAGTTGTAAAGGCATAGGCTCCAACCTCTGAATTGGCGTTTGTGATTTTATTCAATAGGGTAGATTTACCTACCGATGGAAACCCTACAAAAGCCACTGTGGCATCTCCAGTCTTTTTTACAGCATAGGAATAACCTGAAGCACTACCTTTTGGTTTGTTTTGTAAATCCCTCAATTTAGCAAGTTTAGCCTTTAATACCCCTATGTGTTTTTGAGTGGCCTTGTTATATTGTGTATTTTTTAATTCCTCTTCTATTCTTTTAATTTCCTCCTGTACTCCCATAAAACCACCATAATTTTGAAATTATAAAGGTAAATTTCATTTAAAATAAAATATATTTAAAAATAATATAAAAAATAGAATTTTGTTAAATCATTTAAAAGTATAATTATAAAATAATACTTCAATTAAATTAACAGTTTTAAATAAATTTAATTTTTTTATATCTCAATAATCTTATATCTAAAATAATATAAATATATTTTTCATATATTCGTTAGAAATAATGTAGATGCAAAAGATATAAAACCTTTATCTCTTACTCCCCTAAGATAATTTAGCTATAACATAATTAACTATAATCTTAAAAGATTTATTTATAATAAATAAAAAATCTAATTTTTATTAAGGATATTATAAAAAAATAATAATTTAAAATAATTAAAAAATAATAAAAAAATAGGTAATCTAAGATTTTAAAATACTTATAAAGGGAGAATACATAAAAAGTAAAAATATTATAATTGTTTCATTAATACTCCTAAACACTGAGTTAAAGGCAATCCTTTACAGAAAAATTATTAACTTCATCAGGCCAATATATGGATTTAAAGTATTTCTCTTTATTGATATTTTATACATTTCATAAAGGGATAGACATGTCAGAAAATTTAAAAATTAATAATAATGCTAAAGATAATAAAAATAATAAAAATAAAAACAATAGTCCCAATGATGATCTCAATAAAATAGAAAAACTAACAAATGCTGGTAAAATACATACTAAGGTAATGGAAGAGGCCTTAAAACTTATAAAACCGGGGGAAAAACTTTACAATGTGGCTGAGTACGTTGAAAGTAGAATAAGGGAACTTGGGGGTCAGGTGGCCTTTCCCTGTAACATATCTATAAACGAAGTTGCAGCCCATTATACTCCATATTATGGGGATAAAAAAGTATTTTCAGAGGAGAACATTGTAAAATTGGATATTGGAGTTCATATTGATGGATACATAGCAGATGGGGCATTAACTGTTGATCTATCTAACTCCTACAATGACTTAAAGAAGGCCTCTGAATATGCCCTAAATCAGGCCATTAATGAAATAATTCCTCCAATGAATGTGGGAGAAATAGGGGCAATTATACAGGAGGCCATTGAGGGCTATGGTTATAAACCAATATCTAACCTATCTGGCCATGTTATGGAAAAATATGTTCTTCATTCTGGAATAAGCATACCTAATGTAAAGGAGAATTCTAAGGACTTTATAGATGTTGGGGATGTGGTGGCAATAGAGCCCTTTGCCACAGATGGTTTTGGTCAGGTTGTTGATGGTGTTGAAAGATATATTTTTAAATATCTCAATTCAAGGCCTGTTAGATTACCCTTGGCAAAATCACTATTAAAACTCATTGAAAAAAAATATCCCTCCTTACCCTTTTCTGAGAGAGAGATATTAAAAGAAAATCCAAAATATAAACTTGCATTAAAAAATCTAATGAACTCAGGCTGCATATATGGCTATCCTGTACTCATTGAAAAAAATCGTGGCATGGTAAGTCAGTCTGAGCACACAGTACTAATAACTGAAAATGGTGCAAAAATTATAACAAAATCTTAAATTTATGGTCTCAAAACCATTTATATTAAATATAAAAAATAAAGTAATAATTTGAAATTATAAAAAATTTAAGAGAAAAATAAATATACATTAAAAATAGAAATAGAAATATAAAATTGTAAAAAATAGGATTAAAATACCTAAGAAATAATAAAAACACAGAAAATAGATTTACATATAATTATTTATTAACCCTCTGCACTAAGAGAGGTAGGATTCCTTTGCAGGGGTATATTATAGAGATTATACTTAATGGAGTGGAGGTTATAATATCTCTATTTAATATATTATCTTTTTTGTTTTTATAATATATTGGGCTATAAGTTTAAAAGATTATATCCCTGAATATAATAGTATTTTAACAATATTAAAAAAATAATACCAATTGCCAAAAAAATAAAGTGCGGGGGAGGGGATTTGAACCCCCGAACCCCTATGGGACTAGGCCCTCAACCTAGCGCCTTTGGCCAGACTTGGCAACCCCCGCTCTTAATCCTAAACCACACTGGTTGTTTTGCATAATAATATATAAACTTTTCGGTTAATGGAAGGTTATTGTTCCAATGATAAGTATGATTCAATAGCCTTATATTAATATTGCCATTATATTATATCTTTAAAGGATTCTAACTGCCTTCTAGTGTTTATAGCATAAAAGGGCAATAATAGAATTTTTACTTTTAATTATTTGCTTCCTTAGTATTTTAAAATCTTAAAACTTTCTTATTTTTATTTTAAATATTTTTTACTTTTTATTTTATTTTTTTATTATTTTATAAAAATAACAAGTATAAAATTAAAGATTAATTATCTAAAACCTTAAATTTATACCCATAGTCTATTATGCCATCCTCTCCATCCTCCTTTATTCTTCTAAAGACTGCCTCAACAGGCATGCCAATATAAACTTCATCAATATCACAGTCAATTTGGGCTGTTATTTTTGGGCCCTCCTCCAATTCCACAATGGCAATTATGTATGGAGAAACTTTTTCAAAATCCTTTGGAGGGGCATGTATTACTGAGTAGGTATATACCTTTCCCTTTCCATTAAGTTTGTATTCTTCTAACTTCCCCTTTCTTCTACAGTGGGGACATACGTTTCTCGATGGAAAATATATTCTACCACAGGTTTTACATCTAGTGCCAATAAGGCAATATCTTTCACTTATATGCCTCCAAGTTCTTACCACCATATAAATATCACCAATTCTTTTTATTATAGTTAAATATTATAATATGATTATCATACAATTAAGGACTTTCTCTGTAATTTCCAGTGCTTAGGATGTGGGGAAAGGACTGAGATGGGAATTTCTACTTTTTTATTTTTTAAGTATTGATTAAATATTCTATATATCTCTTTAATTTTTCTAATTTATTCCCTATTAATATATTTAATATCTTATTTTTTTATTTAACCTTCTTTATTTTTTTATTTTCAATATTAATTAATTTTTTTAATAATTTTTTAATAATTATTATTTTTTTATGGATATTTCTATTTTTCTTTATTTTTTAAAATTTATTTTTTCCTTTATATTTTAAAATTTAGATTAATTTTAGTATTTTCTTAGGTTATTTTAATTTTATTTTTTTATTATTTTATTATATTGAGATAATGGTTTAGAAAATTATATTCTTGACTATATTAACATTCTAACAATATTTTATTTTCATTTAGATCTATCTTAACAATATCCCCTTGGAATTCCTTACTTTCCCCAAATAAATCCATGGCAATGATTTTATTATCTTTTTTTTCAACAACCATTACATCCTCCATAACCAACTGGTTATTTACATAGAGGTTAAGATTACACATAGTACATCACCATAATCTATAAATTTTTTTACTTCCTTTCATTACTTAAAATATGGACACATACTGTTCCCCCAGTCCCCCCAACATTTGCAGATATCCCATATCCATTTTTAATATTTGCCTGTCTATCTTTACAGTTTTTATCTCCCTTTAATTGCCAGTAGAGTTCTCCAACCTGTCTTATGCCTGTTGCCCCAAGGGCATGGCCTGCTGCCTTTAAACCACCACTTGGATTTACAGTAACAAATTCATCATAATCTATTCTTATTTTTTCCTCATCCCCAACAACCTTTCCTGCCTCTCCCTTTTTACAAAATCCTAAGTCCTCCAATAGTATTAATCCATTAATTGCAAAACAATCATGAACCTCTGCCACATCTATACTATCAGGAAAGATACCTGCCAATTTATAGGCTTTTTTTGAGGCTCCCCTTGCAGCATTAAGTGTTGTCATACTTTCCCTACTATGAAGGGATATTGTATCTGAGGCCTGGGTAGAGGCCCTAATGTATATTATTTCATCCTTAGGGGCAAATTCCTGGGCCTTGTCAGCATCACATACAATAAGGGCTGAAGCCCCATCAGAAATAGGAGAGCAATGCATAAGGGTTAAAGGCTCGGCTACGGGAGAGGCATTCATAACCTGCTCCAAAGTAGTTTTAAATCTAAATTGGGCATAGGGATTTTTTGAGCCATTATCATGGGCTATTACACTCCAAGTGGATAATTGCTCAATTGTAAGTCCATACTCATGCATATATCTTCTTGCCATCATTGCATAGAGGGATGGAAATGTGGCTCCAAAGAAGGATTCCCATTCCTGATCGGCAGCAGTGGCTATTGCAGCAGTGGCATCGGCTACATCAGTCATTTTTTCCACCCCCCCTGCCAATACTATATCATGATGGCCACTTGCAACAGATAAATAGGCACTTCTAAGGGCCAAACTTCCTGATGCACATGCTGCCTCAACCCTTGTACAGGGTATGGGATTTAGCCCAGCATAATCTGCTATAAGGGAGGATATATGCTCCTGACCCACAAATAACCCCCCACTCATATTTCCAACATACATGGCATCTAAATCCTCTCCATCTATGTTGGCATCCACTATTGCCTTTACACCTGCTTCAACAATTATATCCCTAAAGGAGGACTCCCAAAGTTCCCCAAATTTTGTTTGGCCATATCCAATTATCGCAACATCTCTCATTAATCTCACCATATTTGGTACTTTTAATTATAATTATTTAAAATAATTTTTTAAATTATTTTTATTTATTATTTTGATTATATCTTTATTCCCCCTCTATACTTTAGATAGATAGAATAATCAATGTATTTTTTCTTATTAAGTAAATCCACGGTCTTAGGGGCTTTATTTACTACTTCCTCAATTCTACTGGTTACTGTTATATCAAAGGCATCACTGCCAGATCCACTTCCATAGGATACTGCCAAAATTCTATCTCCCTCCTTTCCATTATCAAGAACATTTGAAAGGCCAAGGGGCACTGCCCCTGAATAGGTATTTCCCAGGTAGGGAGTCAATAATCCATATTTATACTGTTCCTCTTTGAATCCTAAGGATTTTGCTGCTTTTATATAGAATTTACCATTTGGTTGATGAAATACGCAGTAATCATAATCCTTTGCCTCAGTACCCATTTTTTCCATGAGATTCTTTGCTGCATTTATAACATGCCTAAAAAAAGCAGGTTCTCCTGTAAATCTACCTCCATGTTTTGGATAGGGTTTTCCCTCCCTTCTCCAAAAATCAGGGGTATCTGTTGTAAATGAGTAGGTATCATTAATTTCTGCAATTAATTCCCCTTTAACATTTCCTATTATATAGCATGCCCCCCCTGCTGCTGCAGTATATTCAAGGGCATCCCCTGGAGCACCCTGGGCAGTATCGGCACCAATGGCCATTCCATACTTTATTATACCACTTCCAACAAGCCCCATACACATCTGAATTCCTGCAGTTCCTGCCTTACATGCAAATTCCAAATCTGCTGCAGTTAAATCTGGGGTTATTCCTAAGGCCTCGGCTACTATGGAGGAGGTAGGTTTTACTGCATAGGGGTGGCTTTCACTACCCACATAAAGGGCTCCAATATCCTTGGGATTTATGTTAGCCCGTTTTAAGGCATATTTTCCTGCCTCTACGGCAATAGTTGCTGTATCTTCATCAGGAGCAGGTACGCTTTTTTCATTGACAATAAGCCCTTTTTTTATAGGGTTAGGGTCCTTTCCCCAAACCCTTGCAATATCCTCAACTTTTATTCTATACTTCGGAATATAACTTCCATAACCTACAATACCTAACTTCATTAAATCACCTTTTTAATAATAAATAAAATAATTAAAATAATAAAAAATAATAAAAATAATTGTGTTAATAACGTTATAAATTATAATAACAATATATGATGCAGTAGTGCATATTACAATACTTCATCAGTTATTATTACATGAATTATAAATGCCATAGTAAATAACACCTTAAATCTATCTAGAACTTTAAAACCTTCCTTAGAAGTGTGTGGGTTTTGATTCCCCTATAGCCTCCATTAGATCTGCACCTTTTAAAATCCTTTTTCTAATATGGATTATTCCATAAGTAATATACTTTAAGGACTCTTTTTTCCATCATTCTATTTGATTTTTCTTGATGTATGATATTGTATTATTTATTTTAATAAATAATTATTCACGAAATAAATTTTATTTTTATATTATTTTTATATTATATTATTTCTTTATTTTTTTATTTTTCAATTATTTTTTATTATATTTAATCAAATGAGTTTTTTAATCTATCCAATAATTCATCAACAGAGAGTTTTGTTATTATCAATGGAATGTTCTCAATTTCTGCCAGTTTTACTGCCAATCTATCAAGATAGGATACCCCTTGAAATACCACCAACCTTGGCTTTATGGAACTTACCCTTATGGCTACCATGGGACTTCTTCCAGTGGAAACATTTGTAAATATTAATGCCCTTTCAGTTGTCCAACCATATAAGTTTAAAAAATCCTGTCCATTCATTTCCAAAATTGCCTTTACACTATCCACAACAGTATGACCAAATATTTGGGCTTTTAATCTTTCGTCTATTTCTTGGGTATTCTGGGTTTTATTGATGTTATTATTTTGGTAATTAATGGGAAGTTCTCCCTCTATTGCATTTAAAAAATCCACAATTTTTATTGGGGATTTATACTCTTTTATTTGAAGAATAGGCTCCATAGATGAGGGATTTAATATTTTTTGAAGGGCCTTTATGGTATGTCCTCCATTCCTTTTATCCAATTCAATTAGGGAATCAACATATCTTTTTATAGTATTAACTCCAGGATTCTTTCGCCTACCTGCCTCATAATCACTTATTACTGAGGGGGACAGATTTAAATACCTGGCTATCTCTATTTGAGAGATATTGAATATTTCTCTCCATTTTTTCAAACCCTTTCCAATTTTTTTAGATAATACTATATCTCCAACAATATGTACCTTTATTTTTTCCATATACTTCAATTATTTATATTATTATATAAAAGTTTCGATTTAAAATAAACTTTATTTAGACGTTTGTCGAAATAATTATAAAGATATTCATGATTAGGTATATACTACCTTAAACTCCGGCACTGTCAAGATAAAACATATATCAAAAAAAATATATTTAATAGTAATCACAAATATAACTCATGAAATCACAATTAGAATATCTAGTACATGAAGTCAAAACTAGAAAAATCTTCAAGAGAAATAAAAAAGACGTTAGATTAAAAG
>JAHEQB010000070.1 GCA_019561555.1 Methanothermococcus sp. SCGC AD-155-C09 | reverse complement strand
TCCTTTAATATTTCAATCTTCTCTTCGTATTCTTTGATTTTTGCCTCAATCTGTCTTAAATCCTTCATTTTAACATCTCCTCCAACTCACTTACATCATAACCCTCTTTTTTCCATTTTTCTACTTTTGATTTAAATTCTTTCATTTTTCTTTCGTATTCTTTTTTTCTTTTTCTGTGGGTGTGGTACATTCTTCCTATGATTATCAGTATTCCAAGGATTGCAATTCCAGAAGCATAGATGTAGTAGTTGTTTATGTAAGGTGCAAAATCTTCTTCATTTGGTATTCCGTCCTGATCTATATCTAAGGCTAAGGATTTTGCTTTTAAAGCAAGTTCTTTTGCTTTGGAATAATCTCCTTTGTTGAATGCCTCTTCAGCCTGGGATAGTAGAGTTTCTGCTTCTTTAACATCATATTTTGATTTTATCTGGGAGATTGTTGATTTGGTATTTTCTATTATTAATTTAGATATCGCCTGTAATGAAGCAAAGAGATAAACATTGCCCCCTACGATATTCGCACCCCCTGTAACCATAAACTCCCCACCTGGGGTTATTGATACTGGGTAAATGCTATTATCTGTCTCATACTTCCACAACAACTTCCCTTCTTTGTTGAAAAGGTAAATATTTTTATCCCCACTCCCAACAACTATGTATTCTCCATCTGGAGTTATTGATACTGAGTTAACATCACCATCTGTCCCATATTTCCACAACAACTTCCCTTCTCTGTTGAAGAAATAAACATTATTGTCATCACTTCCAGTAACTATGTATTCTCCATCTGGAGTTATTGCTACCGATAGAATATTGCCATCTGTCTCATACTTCCACAACAACTTCCCTTCTCTGTTGAAGAAATAAACATACTTATAGCTTCCAGCAACTATGTATTCTCCATCTGGAGTTATAGATACTGATATAACTATACTATATGTCTTATATTTCCATAGTAACTTCCCTTCTTTGTTGAATAGGTAAACATTATCATCACAACTCCCTGCAATAATGTATTCCCCATCTGGAGTTATTGCAACTGAGTTAACCCAATTTCCTGTCTCATACTTCCACAACATACTATATTCCTGAGCATGAACTATGTTAAACAAACTTAGAGATAATAATAAACTTAACATTATTAATCTCTTCATTATATCAAACCTTTAAAACATTAATTATATCAACTCAATAATACGCTCATAATATTTATCATACATCTATTTAAAAATTATTTAATATTTTTAATATAAAAATTATTTTTATATTTAATAACCCTACTTCCCATCAAAAATAATATATACTAAAATAACCTATATAAAGATTATGAACCCAGTAGAAAAAAATACATAAAAGGGAGCTTATGAACCCAGTAAAAAAATACATTAAGGAGATAGACAGAATAAGAGAATTAATAAAGCCAATTGTAGATGAACACTATCCATCTAAGGCCAATAAGGAGGTAATGTCCCTGTACGACCTGATAACTTTTGGAATTCTTGCTCATCTACACTTCAACGGAGTTATAAAGCATGCTTATACTCACTTTATTGAAGATCTCGAACTGTTTCCAAAGATTAGATATAATAAATTGATTGAGAGGCTTAATAGGTACGAGGAGTTGTTGTACAAGGTTCTTGATTATGTATTTAAGAAAATTTCAGAGGGAGAAGTAAAAATTGTTGATGCTAAACCAGTAGAAACAAAGGAACTTATAAGATCTAATAGACACAAAAAGAGGGGAGAATCTAAAATAATAAGAGAAGAGGAGTCAGTAGGATATACCCCATCAAAAAAAAAAGACGTTATCATGGTTGTAAGATAACCTGTGTAACAGATGGAACGTATATTAACCTACTTTACATCAATACTGCGAAAAAACACGATTTAACCATTCTCAAGGAAAAAATAGAGGATTTTGCTAAAAGATTAAAAGGAGAAACTGTCATAGGCGATAAAGGGTACGTAAGTAAAGAGTTCTCTAAAAAAATGAAGAAAAGGGGCGTTACATTCATTGCAATAAAAAGGAAAAACATGATAAAAAGTGATAAGGAACGAGAGTACTACAGATCTCTTTCTAAACTAAGAAAGAAAATTGAAACACTTTTCTCAGTTGTAGATAACTTTGGACTGAGATTCATAAGGGCTGTAAGTAGAAGAGGTCTGGCTGTTAAAATTATTCTTAGTCTGTCAGTTTCAATTTCTATCAGTTAATGGGTGGTGGGAACTAGGGTATTTAATAATACTTTATATTACATTTAAATCCTTCTAAATCTAAGGAGTTAAACTCCTTCTCAAACTCCTTTAATATTTCAATCTTCTCTTCGTATTCTTTGATTTTTGCCTCAATCTGTCTTAAATCCTTCATTTTAACATCTCCTCCAACTCACTTACATCATAACCCTCTTTTTTCCATTTTTCTACTTTTGATTTAAATTCTTTCATTTTT
>JAHEQB010000069.1 GCA_019561555.1 Methanothermococcus sp. SCGC AD-155-C09 | reverse complement strand
AATATAAAAAAAGAGGAATTTGTGAGGGGTTCTTTGGAGGTATAACAAACTCTTTGGGGATAGAATCCCTTGTTTTTTAATGGAACCTTATATATGCACTGAGAATTTTAACAAGGATTTATATATGAGATGGTATGTTAGACACACTCCTTTTATAGTTTATATTTAAGAAATAAATTTATATTAATTTATATTTTATTTTTATATTATAATTTTTTATTTTATTATTTATTTAAAAAATAAACAGTTGATATTATGATAATGCACCCAAGACCTTCTCCTATAGCAGCCTCAATGTATCAATTAAGGGATATTGGCGTAGATGCAATAATTCTCCATGGTCCAAGTGGTTGTTGTTTTAGAACTGCGAGATTATTGGAGTTAGATGGAGTAAGGGTATTTACAACAGCAATGGATGAAAATGACTTTATATTTGGAGGTAGTGAGAAGTTGGAAAATACTTTAAATGAGGTATTAGATTACTTAAAAAAACATAGTGCCAAGGAAAATTTTATTATAGGCATTGTTGGAACCTGCCCAAGTATGATAATTGGAGAGGATCTATATCTTCCAGTGAATAACTATGCCAAGGACAACCTAAAAATTATACCTGTGGAAGTACATAGTGGAATGGGAGATAATACCATTGGAGCCATAAAAGCCATGGAAAGTTCCTTGGAAATGGGCATAATAGATGAAAGGGAATTTAAAAGGCAAAAATTTATATTAAAAAAAGCCACAGAAGTGGAAAAAACAAGGGGCATGGCAAAAAGTAAATACCTAAAACCCTCCTATGAGGATGATGTGGATAAGGTAATTGAATTAATTAAAAATCTCAATAATAATGGAAAAATAGCCTGTGTATTAAATGCCAAAAAGGAAACAGCATATTTGTTTGCCCATCCCCTAATTGAAATAAATAAGTACCTTGATAAAAAAAATATAATAAATATTGCCAACTTAGATAAGAATATTGGCCTTAAAAAAATAAGAGAAGATGCCAAAATCCTATTGAATGAATATAAAGTGAATAACATAAACATTGATTATATCACTGGAGGATTGGATGAATATCCCCTTACTGGAGAGAGGGCAGTAGATATATTAAAGGAAATTGATGTAGATATGGTAATAGTATCTGGAGTGCCCCATGCACTTCCCATAGAGGAATTAAAGAAAACCAACAGTGATATTATAACAGTAGGCATAAGTGATGGTCCTCGATTGTATCATCCAATAAAGGAGATTTATGATTATAGTATTATTGAATTGGATGCCCATGCAAAGGTATTAGGTAAGAGAACTGTTGTAAAATCAAGATTTGGCGAAATATTAAGATATGCTTTAAGGGATTTGTAATTATTTTTTATTATCTATTACTATTATTTATTTTTTATAATTCATTGCCCATTAATTAATTATTTTTTTTAATATCTAAACCCATATCAATGGCAGGAGCAGAATGTATTAAACATCCCATGGATATTATATCTATATTATACTTTGCATACTCCATAACATTTTTTTCATTTATACCCCCACTAACTTCAACAATGGGAGGCCTATATCCTATTTTACCAAAATTATTAATCACTTCAAGGGCCCCCTTAATATCCTCAGGTTTAAAATTATCCAATAACACTATATCAGGCATATAGGGTAGTACCTTTTCCAAAAGTTCTATACTATCCACTTCAACCTCTATCTTCTTTGAAAAACTAACTTTTTTTAATCTATTGAAACATTCATCCACTCCAAGGGCCTCTATATGGTTATCCTTTATCATTACCATATCATCCAATCTAAATCTATGGGTATCCCCTCCTCCAACATAAACAGCATATTTTTCAATTGGAGACAATCCTGGAAGGGTCTTTCTTGTGCAGGCTATTTTTACCTTTTTGTTTATTTTACGTACCATGCTAACTATGTTGTATGTTTTTGTGGCTATGCCACATAGATGCATTAAAAAATTTAAGATGGTCCTTTCAAGGGTTAATATCTTTCTTGTATTGCCATAAATTTCCATAATTTTACTATTCTCATTTGCAAGTTTTCCTTCATCTATCAATATACTGTATTTTAAGTTATGTTCCTTTAGGAAATCGGCAATAAAGTTTATACCACAGATTATGGATTTTTCCTTTACAATTATCTCTCCCTTGGAATTATGATTTTTGGGAATAATATAATCTGAGGTAATATCTCCAAAGCCCACATCCTCAATAAGGGAATTATTTAAGATTTTTTTGGCATATATGGATAACATGGATTCACCAATTGATATTATGCACATGTATTAAATTAACATTAAAAAATAAAATAAATTAAAATAATAAAATAAATTTTAAAATAATAAAGTAATTTAATAAAAATATAGTTAATTATATAAAAAATATTTTAAATTTATAATCTAAAATATAATTAAAATATAAATAACATAATAAACGATAAATTAATAAAATAGTATTTACATTAAATAATGTCTTTATCATACCTTAAAGTAAATAATGCCAGTATTATCAAGAAGTATTCTCTCCCTAGTGCTTAGGAAAATACACGGGAATAAATGACAGGATTTCTACTTTCTATATTTTTACCTCTTTTATAAATATTTTAAAATATTTTTATTTTTATTTAATTATTCTTTATTTTTATTTTATTTTTTAATTATTTTTTAAAATTAAGGTTTTTTATTATTAAAGTAGTTTTTTTAAATATAATAAAATTTAAAATAATGTTAAAAATAATATTTTTTATAATTTTATAAGATATATCACTTTACTGCTATATTAATCAATTTAATTATTCCCTAACCTTTACTGCCTCCACTGGACAAACATCCTCACAAACCATACAGAATGTACATACCTCTTCGTTGGCAACTACTACTTTATCGCCCTCTATTTCAAATACCTCCATAGGGCAGGCATTTACACACTCTGCACAATCTGGTCCTTTACATTTATCATAGTCAATAACTACACTCATAAAATCACCTCTAAATTTAATCTAATATGATTTTAAAAAATATTTTTTATGCAATCTAATATTTAATAATCCATACTTATAATTTTTATAGTTTTTTATATATTATAGGGGCACTGTCAAGATAAAACATATATCAAAAAAAATATATTTAAGGACGTGTCCACATAAGGCAAACAATATATATAAAAATTACATAAGATATTATTATGTTAAGAGTAAGGGATATTGTAGAGAGATTAAAAATCTTTAAAAGAAACAAAATACCTATAGAAATTAAAACTCTTGCCATAGCAACTTACATTCAAACATCTTCAGTAAGAAGGACTGCCAGAATTC
>JAHEQB010000068.1 GCA_019561555.1 Methanothermococcus sp. SCGC AD-155-C09 | reverse complement strand
CTTCTACTTACGGCCTGTATATATATCAATCTGAAATTATCTACAACTGAGAAAAATGTTAATTTTCTTTTTCAATTTAGAGAGGAACCTGTAGTACTCCTGTTCCTATATCCCTCAATAATGTTCTCTCTTTTCACTGTAATGAATGTAACATCCTTTTTCTTCATTTTTTTAGAGAACTCCCTGCTCAATGTATCCTTTATACCTATGATAGTTTCTTCTTTTAACCTTTTAGTAAAATACTTTTTTCCTTGAGAATAGTTAATATGTTTTTTTCCAGTACTTATGTAAAGTAGGTCTGGGTTCATAATATTTATATAGGTTATTATTTATATTATTTTTGATGGGAAGTAGGGTAATAAAAAGTATAATGCATCAATTAAGTAGAGATACTTTAGTCCCTCTACTTAATCTAATTTGGAGTTCATAATAAATCCTATAAAAGGATTCTACCCTTTCACTCAGTGTTTGGGGGTATTAAGGAGAATAATGGGATTTTTACTTTTTAAGTATTTACTTTCTTTTTATTTCTCTAAATGTTTAATTTTTTCCTATATTTTAGGATTTAGGTTAATTTTAATTTTATTTATTTTTATTTTTTATTAATTTTAATTCTTTATTTTTTAATTAAATTTATTATTATTTTTTTTAATAATTATTTTATTTTTTATTAAATTGTTTAAAACTAAATTTATTTTACATTCTTACGATTTAATCTATTTTTAACCATTTTCCTCTCTAAAGGACTACCACAAACCTCACATAGAACATCATAATAATCAATGTTATACATTTTTTTACATCCCTTACATATTAATTTCCATATAAACCTGCCCTTGATTCCCTCGGATACTATGCATTTAACTTTAACAGATAACCTCTCTGCAACATTTTGGAGCCCATAATCATCAGTATATAATATACCCCCTAAATCCATAGCAAGGGCAAGTATTTCAATATCATTTATGGACAATGTATCTCCCGTCTCTATGGATGTTTTTTTTACCTTTTCAATGGTTTCCCTTTTAGGCTCCCTTATCCTTAATTTACCATACTCTATGGCCAAATGAATAATATCCATTTTAGTTTTAACCTCTTTAATTATACCATTGGTAGTGTAATGATCCCCCTCTTCCACAGAGGGATTATATCCATGTATAAATGAAGAGGCATCCAATACCTTTATCACAATATCACCTTATTAAAACTCCCTTTCTGTGGAATAGATACCTTCCCTTTCATCCCCGAATAACTTATTTACCATCCAATCCACATTAAATTCCTCTAAATCCTTATATCTTTGGCCTACTCCTAAGAACAGTATAGGTTTTCCTATGGTGTATGCTATGGAAAGGGCTGCTCCCCCTTTGGCATCTGCATCTACCTTTGTTAGAATAACCCCATCTATATCTATGGCATTGTTAAATTCTTCAGCCTGGAATATGGCATCATTCCCAGCAAGGGCATCCCCTACAAATATAATTAAATCAGGCTTAGTTACCCTAATAACCTTCCTTATTTCATCCATTAAATTTATATTTGTAGCCTGTCTTCCTGCAGTATCTGCCAATACCACATTTATGCCCCTTGCCTTAGCATGCTTAATTGCATCATAAATTACTGCTGCACTATCCCCTCCCCTTTGGTGTTTAATTACTTTAACTCCAATATTTTTAGCATGCTCCTCAAGTTGATCTATTGCTCCGGCTCTAAAGGTATCCCCTGCTGCCAAAACTACTGAATATCCCTTTTCCTTCAATAGATAGGCAAGTTTGGCTATTGTGGTGGTTTTTCCAGTTCCATTTATACCCACAAATACTATTACTGTAGGTTCATTTAACTTTTTCTTTTCCTCTATTATTTCATAAATATTTATACTTCTTTGGGATAGTATTTCCCTTATGGCATTTTTTAGGGCATTTATTGTGATCTCCTCAGGTTTTTCCTTAGGACTTATTTTTCTGCCTATAAGTTGGTTTCTCAGGGAGGCTATTATTTTTTCAACAACATCATAGGCTACATCAGCCTCTAAAAGTTCCAATTCTAACTCCTCTAAAACATCCTCTATATCCTCCTCAGACAATACAACATCTTTTCCCAGTGCTCTTTTTATGGTTTTGGTTATTTTAAATCTATCTAAGAACCCTATTTTTTCTCTGGATTCTTCTTGGGGTTTATCTGACTTATCTATTTCATGTTTTTTCTCTTCAATTGATTCTTTTAATTTATCTTTATTGTCCTCAATACTTTTAATATCTATATTATCAATAATATCCTTAGTGCTTTTACTATCTTTAAAATCTTTATCATACTTAGGTTCCATATTATACTCTTTCTTAGATTCCTTTTTAATTTGGGAATCTTCCCCTCCCTTTGAATATATTTTTTCAGTTAATTTTGAAAGGGTTTTATTTAATTTTTCTTTTAAGCCCTTAAACATAAATATCACCAAAAAGGATAATTTTTAAATATAGTAAAACAATAACATTATAAGTTTAATGGTAATCAAAATACTTAAAGGACCTCCTCTGCACGTCCAGTGCTTGGAGTGTAGGGAGAGGGGGTAGTGGTAGGAAATTTCTACTTTTTGGATATTTATTTTTCTTTATCTCTTTAAATGTTTATTTTTTCTTTTATATCTTAGGATTTAGATTAATTTATTATTTTTTAGATTATTTTAATTTTAATTTTTTTAATTTTATTTTTTATTTATTTTATTTTTTATATTTAGATGAAGGTTTAAGAAATTATGTTCTTGACTATAAATAATATTTAATAAAAATAATATTAATAAAAATAAATAATTTAATGTTTTATATTTATTATATTAAAATGATTGTGTTTATATATGCACAACATAGAAAGATTTATATAGAACTTTTGAGGTATGTATATTTAGTAATAAATAAAATTAATATATAAATAAAATCACAATAAACTGGGGTGAATAATATGTTTGGAAGAGATCCATTCTCAGAAATTGAAAAGTTAATGGCTGAAATGTTAATGTCTCCAATGGGGGGGGTATCCTCAAGAAGAACAATAACTTCAGGAGGATTGGAAATATCAGGTAGTGGATATATGCCTATTACCCTCATAGAGGGGGACAACAATATAAAAGTTATAGCCATGATTCCAGGGGTAAATAAAGAGGATATAGTGGTAAATTCCGTTGGCAATACCTTGGAAATAAGGGCAAAAAGGGCTCCATTAATGGTAACAGAATCTGAGAGGATTATCTATTCAGAGATACCTGAAGATGAAGGAGAGGTATATAGGATAATAAAATTACCTGCAACTGTAAAGGAGGATTCAGCCTCTGCCAAGTATGAAAATGGAATACTTATTGTAGATCTACCAAAATCTGAAGTATCAATTAGAAGGGGTATTAATATTGAATAAATAATTCTTAAATATATTATTTTTAATAAATAAAATTTATTAATATTTTTAATTTTTAAGTACTAATTGGGAACATTCCATAAACCTATTTTGTTTTTCTTTGCATACTCTTCTTTTTCTAAATATCTATCCAATAACTCAAAGTTAGATACATAAACCCTGGCATAACCATACTCTATTAAATCTTCATTGAAGTCCTCTCCATTGACAAATATATATGCTAAATATCTACCATAGGAGTCTTTTTTAGGGGATTTTTTGTCAAATACTGCAATAACCTCTCTATTTTCCAATTTATTTTTTGTATACTCTTTTGCTCTATGTCCCCAAACCTTTAAGTATGTTAGGTTTTTAACGGGGGTATTATCATAAGTAATATATTCATAGGGATCATTTTTTCTATAGGTTTCTGGAGTATCTACCCCTAAAAGCCTTATTTTATATTTAATACCATTTTCACATTGTATCCAGATGGTATCTCCATCAGAAACCTTTATAACCTTTCCTTTAATGTGCTCATGACTATTTATAAAATCATAGGGATTTACATAACCACTGGAATCTTTAGTATATACCCCATCTATACATCCAGTTAAAATAGTTAGTATTATAGTGATAGGGATCAAAATAGAGAATATTTTTTTAATAATGTTAATAATAACCCACCCAATCCATTTTTAATCATTATAGTTTCGCATTACTATCTTTATAACTTATAGCATCTATGGGGCAGTACTTAATACATATACCACATTCACTACATAGGTTTTTATCAATAATGGCCTTTCCATAGGAGGTAATTGCCTCGACAGGACAGAAGGGAACACAAAAACCACATCCAACACACTTATTTAAAATCCTCATGTGATCACTTTTTATTACATTGTATTTTAAAAAAAATGGTATAATTTATATTCCTAACATCTATAAGGCTCAATAGGTTTTTAAGTATTTAAAATCTTAAATTTTTATTTTTTATTGATTATCCTTTATTTTTTATTATAGTCAAGGACATAATAATTTAAACTTATTATGGATATAGCATCCATACTTAAAGGATTTCTTCTGCACATCCAGTGCTTAGGAGTGTAGGAGAAAGAAGGGTAGATTATGGGATTTCTATTTTTTAAGTATTTACTTTTCTTTTATTTCTTTAAATATTTTATTTTTCCATATATTTTAGGATTTAAGTTATTTTAATTTTATTTTTTTAATTTATTTATTTTTTATATTTAGATTAGGTTTAAAAAATTATGTTCTTAACTATAATTATTTTTTATTTTTATATTTGTAGTTAAATATTATATATTATAAACTTTAATCTAAAAGAGAGTGTGTCTAACATACCATCTCATATATAAATCCTTGTTAAAATTCTCAGTGCATATATAAGGTTCCATTAAAAAACAAGGGATTCTATCCCCAAACCAGTTAGTTATGGCTCCGAAGAATCCCTCACAAATTCCTCTTTTTTTATATTCATTTTTATCGAAGATTTTATCTCTAATTCTTGCTCCATATCCCCTTGCTCTGTTTTTTCCAGGTTTAACCTGTG
>JAHEQB010000067.1 GCA_019561555.1 Methanothermococcus sp. SCGC AD-155-C09 | reverse complement strand
CCCAGAGACAGATCATGCCCTCTGAAGTTAGAGAAATCCTTGAAAAAATACCAGATGAGGATTGCCCCTTACTTGGAATAAATTCAAAGACTGTAAGGCCAGAGTGGATGGTTTTAAAGGTACTTCCAGTGCCCCCTGTAACAGTAAGACCCTCTATAACCTTGGAAAGTGGAGAAAGAAGTGAAGATGATCTTACCNATAAGTTAGTGGATATTATTAGAATCAATCAAAGACTTGAGGAAAATATAGAGGGGGGAGCCCCAAATCTAATTATTGAGGACCTTTGGGATCTTTTACAATATCATGTAAATACCTACTTTGATAATGAGGCCCCTGGAATACCCCCTGCAAGACATAGAAGTGGAAGACCCCTTAGAACAATTGCCCAAAGATTAAAGGGTAAAGAGGGAAGATTCAGGCACAATCTTGCAGGTAAAAGGGTTAATTTCTCTGCAAGGACTGTCATATCTCCAGATCCATGTCTGAGTATAAATGAGGTAGGAGTTCCTGAAAGAATAGCAAAGGAATTAACAGTTCCTGAAAAGGTTACAAAGTACAACATAGATAAAGTAAGGGAACTTATTAGGAATGGCCCAGAAAAACATCCTGGAGTTAATTACATAGTAAAAAAAGCAAGAACAAGGGAGGGGAAAGAGGAGGATATAAAAATAAAAATAAATAATAAAAATAAGGAACAATGGGCTGAAAAAATTGAGGAAGGCATGGTAATTGAAAGACATCTTATGGATGGGGATATTGTACTATACNATAGACAACCTTCCCTTCACAGAATGTCAATAATGGCCCATAGAGTTAAAGTTTTGCCCTATAGGACATTTAGGCATAATCTATGTGTTTGTCCCCCCTATAACGCTGATTTTGATGGGGATGAAATGAACCTCCACGTCCCCCAACACGAAGAGGCCAGGGCTGAGGCTGAGGTATTAATGCTTGTGGAAAAGCATATAGTATCTCCAAGGTATGGGGGCCCCATTATAGGTGCAATTCATGATTTTATCTCCGGGGCCTATATTTTAACAAGTTCCTACTTTACAAAGGATGAGGCCTCCATACTATTAAGGGCAGGTGGTATTAAGGAGGATTTAGGGAAACCAGATTTAATTAAGGATGGTGTTGAGTTATACTGTGGAAAAAATCTTTTCAGTAGAACCCTACCAAAGAATTTAAATCTAAGATATAGGGCAAAAGTATGTAANAAATGTGATGAATGTCAAGAGGATTGTCCATACAATGCCCAGGTGGTTATAAAAAATGGGGTGCTTATTAAGGGAGTTATTGATAAAAATGGATATGGTGCCGAGGCAGGATTACTTTTAAATGCCATAGTTAAGGAATTTGGGTCTGAGGAGGCTAGAAAATTCTTAGACAGTGCAACTAAAATGGCCATTAAATCCNTAATGATAAAGGGATTTACCACAGGAATTGATAATTCTGATATTCCAAAGGATGCCATTGAGGAGATTCAAAGGATATTGGATAAATCTGAGAAGGAGGTTGAGGAGATAATTAAATCATACGAAGAGGGAACTCTTGAACCCTTACCTGGAAGGGGATTAGAGGAATCAAGGGAGGCCTATATTATGCAAATATTAGGTAGGGCCAGGGATGATGCAGGTAGTGTGGCAGAAAGATATTTAAGTGAAAATAACCATGCCGCAGTAATGGCAAGGACTGGTGCCAGGGGATCCCTATTGAATATTACCCTAATGGTTGGTTGTGTTGGTCAGCAGTCAGTTAGAGGAGGAAGAATTTTTAGGGGATACAGAGGAAGAACTCTCCCTCACTTTGAGAAGGGTAGTTTATCTGCTAAATCACATGGATTTGTTAGAAGTTGTTATAAAACAGGACTATCACCAACAGAATACTTCTTCCATGCCATGGGGGGAAGGGAAGGTTTAGTGGATCAGGCTGTTAGAACTGCACAATCAGGGTATATGCAAAGGAGACTTGTAAATGCCCTTCAAGATTTAAAAGCAGAGTATGATGGTACTGTAAGGGATTCAAAGGGACTTATTGTCCAGTTTTCCTATGGAGAGGATTATGTGGATCCCTCCAAGGCTGATCATGGAAAACCTGTGGATTTAGATAAGATATTTGATGAAGTATTAAATAAGGAATAGAGTAAGTGAAAATAATTAAATTTTTTTTATTTATTTTTTTATTTTAAAATTTTAAATTTTTTTATTTTAAAATTGGACCTGTCCACTTAACATAAACACCACATCAGTTTATTATAGTACAGAACAAATAACCTACAAAAGAAGTTCCAGTTTCTAACAGGATTTTTAATAATAATAGAGCAGAGAAAGATCCTTACCTCTCTTCAGAGAAGAAAACACTGATTCAATTAATCTTCTCTGCCCAAAGGTTGATACTCAAACTTTAAATTAAGACTTTTTAGAGCACTAATTAGCATGGGCGGATCTATAAGGAATTTTACCTTACTCCTACAGTACTTCAGTACTTCATTTACAAAGGATCTCGTAGCTAAATAATTTCTTGTTGTATAAACTCTCATTAGAATTAATTCATTTTTCTCAACATCTACAGCAGAATA
>JAHEQB010000066.1 GCA_019561555.1 Methanothermococcus sp. SCGC AD-155-C09 | reverse complement strand
TAAAAATAAATAATAATATAAAAATAAATATTAATTATAAAAAAATAAAATAAAATTTTATGCAAATATAATATTTAATATTTATTATAAAATAATTAAATGATTAAATAAAAATAAAATAATTATAAAAATTTTAAACAAAACCATTTATATTAAAATAAAAACTAATTTTATTATAATTCAATAAAAAAAATAATAATTATTATAAAATAATAAGATAAAATAATCAATATTTTAAAATATTCAAAATGGAGTAAAAACATAAAAAGTGAAAATCCCAAATTATTTTTCTTATAATCCTAACACTGGGAGGGGCGGACAGAATCTTTTACAGGATATAAATTATTAACTTCATCTGGCTAAGATAAGGACTTAAAGTATTTTTCTTTATTAATGTTTATCCCTAGTGTTTGACCATAAATAGATAAAAATAAAAAATAAAATAGATAGTATAAAATTGATGCAAAAAATAAAATATGGGGATTATTATTTAAAATATTTTATAAAATCTTAGGGGGAATATTTTGCAAAAACAGAGATTTTGTTTAGATACCACGGCTATCACTGATAGTGAAGTTAGAAAGGCCCTAAATGTCTCCACAATAACTGAATCTACTGAAAAAATACTTGATTTAATTGCAAAATCAAGGGTTCATTTGGGTATATCCTGTCATATACCTTATCCCAATGTATATGATGAATTAATTGGATTTTTAAAAAGAGAGGGATGTCCAAAGGAGATTATTATTAAGGTAGATACCTGGTTAGTGAAAAAAACCCCCAATAGATATGAGATAAAACTACCTGCAGAAATACTTTATGAATACATAAGGGATTTAAGGGAGAGGATCAATAAGGGTATGAGATTAAGTGAAAATGCCATATATGAAACTGCAAATGAAATACATGCCCTTACAACAGAGAATAATTTAAAGAACAATAAAAGGGAATTAATAAACTCTGTACTTTCAAAAACAGTAAATACTTTTAGAAACAAGTATAGAAGTGCCCTTAGAACTGGAACTCTTGACAGTGCTCCAGACTTAGATGTATTATTACTTGCAAAGGAGTTAGATGCTGCAGTGGTAGCCAGTGATGAGGGTATTGAAAAATGGGCTCAACGCCTTGGATTGAGATTTGTTAAATCTAAGGACTTTCCATTTATTTTGAAAGAGTACCTATCCCTCTGTAAGGATAATAAGATATAGAAATTAAAAAAATTTAATAAATATTTAAAAAATTAATTAAAAATAAATAAATTAAATCTATTAATTTTTTATTGGGGTTTTTCTATTAATTTATTTTTGCATAGTATTCTTCCATCTGATGCATGGGGTTTTCTACTTACTGTATCCTGAGACTTTTCCATTTCCCTTGCTTCATCCACTAATTTGGCAGCATATCTTATCATTTCATGGGCTGATGCCACTACTGGAATATATTTCTCCATTTCCTTTACCATAAAGCATCCTTTAACATTTATATCCCCAACCATTTCTGCAATCTTAAAGGCTGCCATGGCCTTTGCCTTTGCATAGGGATTGTTATATTCCATAGCCTCTAAAGCCTTTGTTTCATTTACAACTATGTTGGGCAATTGAACTTCCTTACCCTCCTTTAGGGCATCAATAATACCATCTATTGCATTCTGTACAACCCTTAGGGCTCCTGTCCCAGCAAGAACCCTTAAAACATCTGAATTAAATAGGGCCATTTCAGTAGGATCTAAGAACTCCCTCCTTGCTCCAATCATTGGATCACATTTTATTATTATGTATCCAAGACCCTCCTTGGCAATATCATCCTTTACCCTCATTCCTGGAGCATCCCCTATAATAACTCCAGGAATATCACAATTACTTAATATTTCCCTGGCTTTTTTTGGACCAGGTGCAGCAGGGTTTGGTCCAATGTATATTATTAAATCAGGTTTTATATCCTCAATCATTTTTTTAGTAACTTCCTCTACTTGTTCTACCCCCATTTTAGCCCCACTTCCCAATACTCTAACATCAATATCCTTTCTATCGGCCCTTTCATCCAAGGTCCTATCATAAACTCCCTTTTTGATAGTTCTTTTGACAATTTATTAACTTGACAGGCTGATTTTTTATAATTATTTTATTTTTTAATATTATTTATTTTATTTTTTTAGATTATTAATAGAAATTAAGTTATTTTATTTACATATAGTTTTTTTAAGATCATATACCGTTTTATATCATTCATATATTCAAATCTATTCCTCACATTTTTACTACACATTTATAAATATAATATAGAGAAACATATTATTAAAATTATCAATATCTAAAAATTAAAAAAATTCTAAAAATAACTTAATTGGGGGATATTATGAAAAAAATAAAGAAAACAAAGATACTAATAACTATGGGGCCTTCCTTGGAAAAAAATCTTAAAAAAGTAATTAATCTTATAGATGGGGTTAGATTCAACATGTCCCATGCAAGTACTAAGGATATTGAAAGGCATATTGATATTTTGGAAAAAAATAAGATTGCCAAGTTGATGGATTTAAAGGGAAATAAAATAAGAATAATAAAATCCAATATAAATAACATTAAGGGGGGAGATGAGGTAATCATAGGTAGGGATATAATATTATCCTATAATCCTTCAGAGGATATTGAAGAGGACAATTTTATTCTTATAAATGATGGAAAAATAAAATTAAAAATTAAAAAAATAAATAATGAATTAATATATACTGATGTAGTGGTAGGGGGAGAGGTAAAAAATGAAATGGGGGTAAATTTTCCAGATACCTATTTAAAGGCACCGATACTCTCTGATGCTGATATTGAAAATATAAAGTATGCCATTGAGAAGGATTTTGAATATATTGCATTATCCTTTGTTAGAAATAAGGAGGATGTTATAAACTTAAGAAAAATTATAGGGGAAAACAACGGAGATATTTCCATAGTTGCCAAGATAGAAACTAAGGAGGGGTTAAATAATATAGAGGAAATTGCTCAGTATTCAGATGGTGTTATGGTGGCAAGGGGAGA
>JAHEQB010000065.1 GCA_019561555.1 Methanothermococcus sp. SCGC AD-155-C09 | reverse complement strand
TTGAAAATTGCAATATTGGCTCCTACAATAGCACCTTTAACTTCCATAGGGGGGTTAGGGGATGTTATAAGGGACCTTTCCAAATTTTTAAAAAATAAGGGAAACGATGTAATTGTACTAACCCTTGACCATGATAATAAAATATCCAATCTAAGGCATAGTATTGAGGCAACTATGGATATAAAATTCCAAGGAACTTCCCTTAAATTTAATGTTATAAAAACTAAGCATCCCACTACAGGAGTGGATATTGTAGGTTTTAGTAATGAAAAAATTAATATGATGGATAGATGGGATCCATTAAAATATGAGTTATTCGCTGATTTATTGGTAAATTACTTAGATAGATTCCAGGATGTAGATTGTGTTTCAGGACATGATTGGCCATGTGGCCTTGCAATAGCAAAGTGCCATGAAAAATTAGATCTGCCCACTACAATGACAATACACAATGAGGCCTTTAAGGGACCAATGAAGGAATACAAAGGAACAACAATGACCTTTTTAGAGTTGGGAATATACTATAGTGATGCATTCAATACAGTGAGCCCAACCCATAGTGAAGAAATAAAATCCATTGGTTTTATATTGGATCAAAGCAAAATAAAGCCCTTTCATGGCATATTAAATGGCATAGATATAGAAGAGATTAATCCAGGTAATTTAGTAAATTACGTTATTTCATGCTCTAACAATAAAATAGATCCAAGAAAATTGGGAATTTTTTTAGAGGATTATGGTATAGGGGATGGATATATTGTTAAACCAAAGATAAAATATTCCTGGTTCTTTAATGTCAATAATTTAAATAAGTATATTGAAGAATGGAATAATATGGATAAAAGTACAATAACTGGGACAGATGTTCAATTGTATGGAAATATAAAATGCAATGATATAAATACGCCATTAATTGGCTTTGTTGGCAGAGCAACATATCAAAAGGGGTTTGATATAATATTTGAGGCATTTTCCCAATTATTTGAGGAAAGGAATATAAAACTTGTTATGCTTTCCAAGGGAGAAAGATCCATAGAGGAAAGGATGAAAGACTTTGCTGAAAGTTATAGTAATAATGTTATATCCCTAATAGGACACTGTCCTCCACTGGTTCCTATTATCTATTCAGGGGTTCCTTTAATTTTTTAGTTCTACCTTTACTTATTCCCTTCTTTTGCTTCTTTTGTATAATGCCATCCTTAATTAACACTCTAATATCATCCTTAGTAATGGCCATTT
>JAHEQB010000064.1 GCA_019561555.1 Methanothermococcus sp. SCGC AD-155-C09 | reverse complement strand
CAGCCTAGAGGTATCCCTTTCCTTCTGGCAGTCTTTTAATACTTTCAGTCTCGTAAGCATTATGGAGGCGGCGATCCGAAAAGGGTTCTAAGTTCTTTGTTATATCTAGATATTACATGTATTTCAATCCCTTCTTTTTTTTTCTATTCGTAATGATTGTAGAATCTATAAAACTTTTAGAATATGTTAGTATATGGAGTTTTTTCATAACCATATTAATTATTTTTTCCATTCCATAAGGAGATAGTTTTTTCTCCCAGAAGTGTAGGACAGAATGATCAATTCTCAATCCGAGAATTTATTTACTCTTATCTCTGGAGATCTTAAGGATAGCTTTTCGAATTCTTTTATAATCAATGCCTTTATTAATATCTTTATATTGTGAACCTTCTTTTATTATGCCTATGGATTCAAAAGGTACATTAATCCAGTCGAATACCTCTAAAATTAATTTTATGTCGTAATTTCTAGTATCCCATCTCTTTAACATACTATTATTATTAGCAATATTTTAAATATATATTTTACTACTATAAGTATTGAAGTTATATGTTAGACACACTCATATCTTAGATATATTTTTAAAATATTTGTTATAATAATATTTAAATTTTAATAAAAATTATACTTCACTATCTCAAATCCACTGGATTCAAAGGATAGGACATTTACTCACGTATTTACTTAACCCTCACGAGGGACGATCCCATATTATATCAAACTCTCTGCATTGGTTTTATTTTTAATTTTTAATACTATCTCTGGAATAAAAGAAGTTATATAGGTTTTATCTGCATTTTTTAAAACTTCATCATCCCTTCCATTACATCCATAGGCATTTATTCCAGATTCATTTAATATTTTCACACTAACCTTTTCTACCCATGGATTGGCATCACTGATATAGATCTCCTCAGGCTTTAAGGCCTTGGCCATTCCCCAGGATATATATCTCCCTCCCAATACTCCTAATCTATCAGTGGGCTCAATATCCTCCAAGGTTTTATTATAGTTATTCTCACTGTAAAGTTTGCTATTTTTAAGGGCTACCCAATGGGCATCCCCTATAAAGTATTTTCCAAGGGTATTGGGATAAATCATACTTTCCCCCCTGTAATTTAAGAATTTACTCCCCTTTACTATAGCATTTAATAGGTTATAATTTAATAGGGAAGTATTTAAATTGTTGGACTTAATCTCTTCATTAATTATATTTAAAACTCTTGGAACTCCAAAGTTTCCCCTTTTGGCGGTTTTAGGGGAGTATCCACACATATAACCATGATGATTTCCACTAAAACCACTTAGTATCACATTTAAACCACTTCTAAGACCAACTCTGCACTCATCCTCATAGGCTCCATTAGTACCTACCACTCCCCCCTTAACCAATATACGGCTTACTGCAGTGGATTTTGCAAATGCCTTTAATCTATCCTTTGAACGATTAAAGGGAGCCCCCTCTATAACAAATACATCAACATCCAATTGAATACAGGATTTTATACCCTCAATTAAGTCATCATATCCATCTCCAATGTGGAATATTCCTTCCAATCCCTTACCTTGTTTTTTACTTTCCTCGGCCACGATTTTCATTTCCTCCAATGGTGCAGCATGCTCTTTTCCCCCCTGCTCCTCCACCACATTTATGCATACAGTGGAGGATAGTTTTATCCATTCTGAAAATTCCTGAGAATATTTCTTTTCCTTTTCAATAAGTCTTTCATGTATTCTATCCTTTGGACATCCAGTATGGGGTCCTCCCATGTAATAGCATTCTCCATAACAGTGAGTTATCTCCTTTGGAAATCTCATGGGCCCATACATCCCAAAATGATCAAGATCTATAGGTACCTTTATTCTTTCATAAACCCTTTTAAAAACCTCTAAAGGAGATAATCCCTCTTTTTCCCCTATATCCCCAAGGGCATAGGCACATATATGAATGGGAAATCCCATATAATCAGATAATACACAGTTCTCAATAAGTTCCCTTAATGTTAATGAGGATGCACAGGGGCCCACTCCAATCTCTACAATATCACAACCTAAGGGAAATCTTCTAAAATTACTTCCAAGTTTTTGAATATCCTCCATACTTAAATCATCTACAGCATCCACTACCTCGATTATGTCGCTTTCAGATAATTTGTTATTTGTTATTTTTTTGATAACTTCTTCCCTTAATTGCAAACAATCTTCTAAGTTATTAACAGCACTTTTTATTAAATCCTTCATAATATTTCCCTCTCTTTTATTATTTTCTATTCTTTTATTAAGTGTCTATAGTCCTAAAAACTATTATTTTT
This sequence comes from Methanothermococcus sp. SCGC AD-155-C09, assembly GCA_019561555.1. Classification (GTDB taxonomy): domain Archaea; phylum AGJL01; class Methanococci; order Methanococcales; family Methanococcaceae; genus Methanofervidicoccus. Next base: position 681 of record JAHEQB010000064.1, on the reverse strand, counting down.
ACTAAATATATAAAAAAACAAAAATAATAAAAAATAAAAAATAATTAAAAATTATAGTAAAAAAATAATATAAAGATAAACCTTAGTTCCCATCACCTATTAAGGATAGAAATTAAAAAGATTATCAAACTAAGAATAATCTTAACAAATAGACCCCTTCTACTTACGGCCCGTATATATCAATCTGAAATTATCTACAACTGAGAAAAATATTAATTTTCTTTCTCAATTTAGAGAGGAACCTGTAGTATTCCTGTTCCTTATCACCCTCTATCATGTTCTCTCTTTTCACTACAATGAATGTAACATCCTTTTTCTTCATTTTTTTAGAGAACTTCCTACTCAATGTATCCTTTTACCTATGATAGTTCCTTCTTTTAATCTTTAGTAAAATCCTTTTTTCCTTGAGAATAGATAATATGTTTTTTTGCAGTACTTATGTAAAGTAATTTATTATATCTAATTTTGGGAATAGTTTCTCTTCAATAAAATGAGTATAAGAATGCTTTATAACTCCTTGAAGTGCAGATGCAGGAATTAAAAGTCATAAGGTTATGCAGGGATATTGTCTCCCTATTGACCTTAGAGGGATAGTGTTCATCTATAACTGGTTTTATTAATTCTCTTATTCTTTTATTTCTTTTGTGTATTTTTTATTACATCCATAATTTTCTCTTTAAT
>JAHEQB010000063.1 GCA_019561555.1 Methanothermococcus sp. SCGC AD-155-C09 | reverse complement strand
TTTTAACCTTTTAGTAAAATCCTTTTTTCCTTGAGAATAGTTAATATGTTTTTTTCCAGTACTTATGTAAAGTAGGTTAATATACCTTCTATCTGTTACACAGGTTATCTTGTAGCCGTGGTATCAACTTATTATATCTAATTTTGGGAATAGTTTCTCTTCAATAAAGTGAGTATAAGAATGCTTTATAACCCCATTGAAGTGCAGATGCAAGAATTAAAAGTAATAAGGTTATGCAGGGATATTGTCTCCCTATTGGTCTTAGAGGGATAGTGTTCATCTATAACTGGTTTTATTAATTCTCTTATTCTTTTATTTCTTTTATGTATTTTTCTACTGGGTTCATAATATTTATATAGGTTATTATTTATATTATTTTTTGATGGGAAGTAGGGTGATTTTTGTATGGGTTTTTTTTTGAGGTTATGGCTTTTTATTACTATAAATTGTTTTATTCAAGACTATAATTATTTATGATATTTTTATTAATATTTTATTAATTATTTATTTTTTTAATAATTTTTTATACTTATTAATTATTTTATTGTTTTTTAAATAAGTGGTGAAAAAATGAAGGTAATCTTAGTAGGTGCAGGACCTGGAGATGAAGAGTTAATCACTATTAAAGGACTAAATGCAATAAAAAATGCTGATGTAATTGTTTATGATGATTTAATCGGTAAGAATTTATTAAAAAATGCAAAGGTAGATGTAGAATTAATATATGTTGGTAAAAGAAAGGGAAAGCATTCCTACAATCAAGAGGACATAAATAAAATATTAGTTGAAAAGGCCAAAGAGAATAAAACCGTTGTTAGATTAAAGGGAGGGGACCCATTCATATTTGGTAGAGGAGGGGAGGAGATATTATATTTAAAAAAACATGGCATACCCTATGAGGTAGTTCCAGGTATTACATCGGCAATAGCAGTCCCTGAGGTTGCAAATATCCCTTTAACTCATAGGAAAGTATCTACTTCATTTACAGTAGTCACAGGACATGAAGCAGAGGATAAAGAGAATAAACAGGTTAAATTAAAGGATTTAAATAGTGATACCATTGTAATACTTATGGGAATTAGTAATTTAAAAAATCATGTTAATGAACTGTTAAAAAATCCCCGTAGAAATGAAAACACTCCTGTGGCCATAATAACCAATGGCACTAAGGAGAATCAAAAAATAGTAAGGGGAACCCTTGGCAATATTGTAAAAAAAGCAGAGGAAAATGATATTAGGCCCCCTGGAGTAATAGTTATAGGTGATGTTGTAAATGTACTGTATAAAAATCCATAGGTGTAATCCTTAATATAAGAATAAATAGAAATATAAACAAAATTTAATATATTAAAAAATTTATAATTAAAAAATATTTTAAATAGTATTAATAATTAAAATTAATAACTAATAATTATAATAATAAATTATAATTATAAATTATAATTATAAATTATAATACTAATCATAAAAATATAAAATCAACAGGTGGCAACATGAAAATCATAGGTATAAGTGGATCCCCAAGAAGTGGAAATACTTCATTTTTAGTAAAAGAAGCCCTAAAATCTGCTGAAAATGAAGGTATTGAAACAGAGTTTATTTCATTATCTGATAAAGAGTTAAATCCCTGTATAGCCTGTGATGTATGTAAAATAGAAGGGGAATGTGTCATAATGGATGATGTTAATGAGATACTTAAAAAAATGGAGGAAGCAGAGGGGATAATTATTGGCTCTCCAGTATATTTTGGAGGAGTTAGTGCTCAAACTAAGATAATTTTTGATAGATCCAGGCCTTGTAGAAGGGGCTTTAAATTAAAAAATAAAGTTGGTGGAGCCATATCTGTTGGAGCCTCAAGAAATGGAGGGCAGGAAACCACCATAAGACAAATTCATGACTTCATGTTAATACACTCCATGATTGTTGTAGGAGATAGCGAACCTACTGCCCATTATGGGGGCACTGGTGTAGGTGGTAAGGTGGAGGATTGTAAGGAGGATAATATTGGAATTGATACTGCCAAAAATTTAGGTAAAAAAGTTGCAGAGGTTGTTAAATTAATTCATTAGAAAAATTTAAATATATTTAAAATTTAAATATCCTTATGAATTAAAAGTACTTAATACATGATTAATATTATATTTAATGATAATTAAAATAATGAATAATATTTTATAACAAAATATGATTGCTAATTTATATATGGAGGATAAGTATGAGACTTGTTAATGAGGCATTATCTAAAAATAACGAACTACTAAATGATAGAAATAAACTTGATGATAATATTGGAAAGGTAAATATTCTTGTAGTGGGATGTGGCGGTGCAGGAAACAATACAGTCCATAGACTTACTGAAATGGGAGTTAGTGGGGCAGAAACCATAGCCTTAAACACTGATAAACAGCATTTGGAGCATATAAATGCCGATAAAAAAATATTAATTGGCTCAACATTAACAAGGGGACTTGGTGCAGGAGGTTATCCTGAGATAGGAAGAAAATCCGCTGAATTGGCAAAGAATGTATTGGAAGATGTTTTGAAGAATGCAGATTTAGTATTTGTTACTGCAGGAATGGGTGGAGGAACTGGAACTGGCTCTGCACCAGTTGTGGCTGAAATAGCCAAAGAACATGGTGCCATAGTTATTGGAGTAGTAACCTATCCCTTTAAAATAGAGAGGGCCAGATTAAAGAAGGCAGATGAAGGTCTTGAGCAATTGACTGAATCCTGTGATACTGTAATTGTAATTGATAATAATAAACTTGTTGAGTTGGTACCCAATTTACCAATAAATGATGCATTTAAGGTAGCAGATGAAATAATAGCCAGTGCTGTTAAAGGCATAACTGAAACAATATCTGAAAGAAGTTTAATTAATATAGATTATGCTGATGTAAAATCAGTTATGACCAATGGTGGAGTGGCAATGATTGGTGTTGGAGAGGTAGATTCCAATACCAAAGGAGATAGGGTGGAAAAGGTAGTTAAGGATACAATGAATTGCCCTCTCTTGGATATAGATTATAAGGGGGCTACAGGGGCACTAATACATATTACAGGAGGTCCAGATTTATCAATTGATGAGGCTGTAAGAATAGGGGAGGAAATTACTAAGAATATTAATGAAGATGCCAATGTAATATGGGGAGCAAGGCAGGATCCTTCAATGAAGGGTTGTTTAAGAGTAATGGCAATAATTACAGGGGTAAAATCTCCAAGTATATTTGGTAGTGGCGATAAACCAAAAAGAATAATACCTAAGGCACCAAAAAAGGGCAATTCCTTAGGTATAGACTATATAGTATAAGTAAATATTATTATTCATAATATATTTATTTTTATATTATATTTTATATTTTAAACAGAGCTCTTCCTGTGCTTAGGGGCATAAGGAGAATAATGATAAAATTTACATTTTATATGATTTTCCCATTTTAAATGTTTAATTTATTTTTTATTATTTTTAAGGTTTATTCCATTATTTATTAGTTTTATACTAAAAAAATTTTATAATATTTTATTTTAATTATTTCTTTATTTTTATAATAATTTTATTTTATAAAATCTTAATGAAAATTAGTTTTTTATTTAAATAACTTATTTAGAACTATATCTTATTATTTTTCAATTTAAATTAATTATTTTATTTTAATAAATTTTATTTTATTATTTTTTTACAATTTATAATAAATATTTAAATAAATATAAACAAATTAAATAATATTATTAACATAACTATTCTATTAATAAGCATTATCCTATAAAAAAATCACTGGGAAATTATGAAAGCCTATGAGAGACTTTTATTAAGTATAGATTCTGATAAATTTACTGAAGAGTTTAAAAAAACCCTGTTGGAACTTAATATTCCATTAAAGGAATTTTCTGAAATATCCAATATTCCCTACAGTACCCTCTATAAAATCATTCAGGGAGGAGATTTTAGAGTATCCTCCCTTAAAAAGATCATAAATACCATAAAAAAATTTGAAAGTGATAATAACGAAATTGATAAAATAGCAGTTATTGCAGCCAGACCCTCGTTAAACAGTATAAAAACTAAAATTTTTACACTAAATAATAAAAAATATCAGTTAAGGGAGTATCCAGTAAATTCCTTAGAGGATTGTATATCTGCAGCAATTCAGGCTGAAAGAGAGGGGGTTAAAGCCATAATATGTGCCCCTATAGTAAGTTCCAGTATTGAAAAAGTTGTTAGGATTCCTGTTGCAGTTGTAATCCCTGAAAAAGATGCCTTTATGAATGCCCTTGAAATAGTAGTAAATAAAATATAATTTAATGATTAATAAAATAAAATGTTAAACTATAAATATGCCATTATAAATAATATTATTTGTTATCTAATATACCCCATACTACATATAACTTATAAATTACAAATAAAGGAGTGATATAATGGAAGAAAGAATAACATTAAGTGTTATTAAGGCAGATGTTGGAGGACTTTGTGGTCATACCATTGCCCATGAGGAATTATTGGAGGCCTGTGAATTTGTTCTTGATGATGCCGTAGATGAAATACTAATTGATTATTACGTAACAAGATGTGGAGATGATATTGATTTAATTATGACCCATAAATTGGGAATAGATAATGAAAAAATACATGGATTGGCATGGAAGGCATTTGAAGAGGCTACTGAGGTTGCAAAGGAATTAAAATTGTATGGGGCAGGACAGGATTTACTTGCAGAGGGATTCACTGGTAATGTTAAAGGAATGGGGCCTGGCTGTGCCGAGATGGAATTTGTGGAAAGACCAAGTGAGCCAATTATAGTATTCTGTTGTGATAAAACAGATCCTACTGCATTCAATTTGCCCCTTTATAAAATCTTTGCAGATCCATTCAATACAGCAGGTTTAGTATATGATAAATCCATGAAGGATGGATTTAAATTCGATGTATTGGATATATATGAGGATAAGCAGATAACATTAAAAACCCCTGAGGAAACCTACTCCCTACTGGCCCTAATTGGAAACTTGGAAAAATATGCTGTAAAAAGAGTACATAGGGCAAAGGATGATGAGATTGCAGCAGTTGTAAGTTCTGAAAAGTTAAATTTAATGGCAGGAGAGTATGTAGGTAAAGATGACCCTGTTGCAATTGTAAGGGCCCAAAGTGGAATGCCTGCAGTAGGAGAGGTTTTAGAGGCCTTTGCCACTCCACATTTTGTGCCTGGATGGATGAGGGGATGCCACTGGGGACCACTAATGCCAGTTAGTGAGGAGGATGCAAGACCTTCAAGATTTGATGGCCCTGCAAGGGTTATAGCATTGGGCTTCCAACTTTCAGATGGTAAATTAATTGGACCTAATGACTTATTTGAGGATATTTCATTTAATAGGGCCAGAGAACAGGCATTGAAAATGGCAGATATGATAAGGAAAATGGGGCCATTCCAACCTCATAGATTACCTGAGGCCATGATGGAATATACCTCAGTACCTCAGATATTGGAAGGATTAAAGGATAGATTTGAGGATACTGAAAAAATTGAAAAAATTGAAAAGTTAAGGGAAAGGGGAGATATGGAATAATTATTTCCTTTAGGTATTTATTTTTATTTTATTTTTTATTTATATCCAAATTACATGGATGTATAAAACCTCCTCTAATCATTAAATCAACTAAAACTATTGCCACCACAGACTCTATTACTGGTATGGCCCTTGGTAGTATTATTGGGTCATGCCTTCCATGTATTTCAATATCTTCCTCTTTTTTACTTTTTAAATTAACTGTTTTCTGAGTTTTGGATATGGAAGGAGTTGGTTTAATTGCAACCCTCATAACCAAGGGAGAGCCACAACTTATACCTCCCAATATTCCCCCACAGTTGTTAGTTTTTAATTGGATTGAATCCTTATAAATATACTCATCATTCATTTCACTGCCGTAGAGTTCAGTGGATTGAAACCCCCTGCCTATCTCCACACCCTTAACAGCATTTATATTCATAATACCTCCACTTAACTCCCCACTTAATTTACTAAATAGTGGATTTCCCACCCCTGAGGGAAGGTTTAATACCATTAACTCCACTATGCCCCCTACACTATCTCCCATTTCCATGGCATTTTTAACATACTCTATCATCTCTTGGGAATTTGAGGAGGGGCATCTAAGGGGATCGCTTTCTATTTTTTCTATTATTTTATTAATACTATTATTACTGTTACTACTAAGGAATATCTCTGGATTGGAATAGTAATTAAAATCCCCCTTAATCTTTCCAACTTTTATAGTATAACCAATTATCCTAATATTGTAAGTATATTCTAAAAGTTTTTTTGCAATACTTCCCCCAATAACATGGCCTATTGTAGTTCTTCCACTGGCCCTTCCCCCTCCACGATAGTCATAAGTACCATATTTTTTGTAGTAGGTATAATCCCCATGTCCAGGTCTTGGAGTATCCTTTATTTTACTGTAGTCCTTGGATCTTTGATTTTTATTATACACTAAGGCTGATATGGGAGTTCCAGTGGTTTTACCCTCAAAAATCCCAGATAATACCTCTACCTTATCAGGTTCCCTTCGAGGGGTGGAGAATATACTATATCCAGGTCTTCTTCTATCAAGTTCCCTTTGAATATCCTCCTCAGAGAGGGGTAAATTGGCTGGGCAGCCATCAATCACTGCTCCAAGGGCTTTTCCATGACTTTCCCCCCAGGTTGTAACTCTAAAAGCCTTTCCTATGGTATTCACGATATCACCAATTTATTTATTGTTAGTTATAAAACCTTAAAATTCTTAGGAATTTCTAAAAATACTAAAATAATATGGATTCTATTAACAATAGTCTGAGTATAACCTTTAGATGTCCATGATGTAAAGTCTTTTAAGAATTTCCATGCCTTTTTATTTCTATCCTTCCTTCTATCACTTCTTCTTAAGTGTTTATACCTTTATAAAACATTTATTCTAATATAATAATTATTTATTTTTAGTATATAATTTTTTTATTTTTTTAAATTATTTTTTATTGTAATTGTAATAACTCTTCATAAATCTTTTTTCGTATTTCTTAGGTATAAATGGCCTGTGATCTTATAACTTCCATTAGGTCTGCTACTTTTTAACACTCATTCCTCTATAGAATGTCGTATAAGTAAAGTCTTCTAAGGTCCCTATGTTTTTACTACCTGATCTTTTTACTCCTTCTTCTTAGATGTTTTATCATTTTATAGATGCTTTTTTCTATTTATTTGTTACTAAATAAATAAACTAATTTTCTTTGAAATCCCAAAAAATAATAATTATCAAAAAATTATTAAAAAATAATTTAAAAAAATTAATAAATAATTTAAAATAATTAAAAACAATGAAATATTACAAAAAAATAATAAAAAGTAAAATAAAAAGTAGAAATACTGCCATTTATTCCTCTATTCTCCTAAGCACTAGGGAAAGAATACTTTTTGATAGTACTGACATTATAACAGTTTAAGGTAAAGTAGGTATATTTAATGTAAAATTCTTTTTATTGGTGTTTATCATTTTATCATATATCTATATTAGATTATACGTTTAAAAATATTATATATATGACTATAAATTTAAATATCCCAAAACTCATTATAAAATAACTCAAAGTCCTGTAAATATTTTTTACCTATTCTTAAAGCAATCTCTGCCTTTTGAAGTTCCATACCCATATAGGCTGCATGATCCATTTTTCCAATGAGATTCTCCCTTATGAGGGTCTCATATATTTCCTTTGCCTTCCTGCCCTTGATAATACACTTTGGGTTCTTTCTTCTATCAAAGCAGATAACTACTATAAGTTTATTTTCCCTATCTAACTCAATCTTAAAACTGTTTCTATCAAGTATTACCTTGGAATTTTCCTTAGCAGATATGGTTAATACATCCCTATAATTATTATAGGTTGTGATCTCATCAAATTTTTTATCCTTGTAGTTTATTAGATTATATCCCACGTCCTTTGGAAGGGATTTTCTCTTTTTTGCCAAAAACATCATTTTTGAGGCAATCTTTAATTCCCTTATTGAAAATTTACATTTAGAGGAGGCCTCAGGAGTAAATAATATATTACCCTCAACTTCAGATCCAATTGCTGCAAGAAGGGCATTTACCCCATTACTATCGGCATCAAATAACTCAGAAACATTTCCCACTCCAAAGAACATTGGTATATTATTTCTTTCCCTGAATAGCCTATAGGCCATTACACTTTCTATGAACTTACAATTACTATTGTTTATTGGCTCCAATATTAGATCCCCAATAACCTTTATATCATTTTCAATTAATTTTCTCATGTTATTCTCTAAATGATTTACCCTTTCCAGGGCTCCCTCTGGAACATTGTTTAATTTATAGTTTGTAGGAAGTACCACTGGAACAGTTTCTCCATCCTTTAAATAGGGTAGAAGTTCTTCAACATTTCCCCCATCAACACTTAATATCATATCAATATCTAATTTTATACCCTCAATTAACTCCTTAGTATTTAAAGTATCAATACTTATGGGCTTATCAGTTATGTCCCTTGCTATGTTTATAATTCTCTTTAAATCCTTAGAATGGTCCTCATTGGATACCATTCCCAAATCTATCATATCCACTCCACTTTCCACATAGTATGTTATTTTTTTTTCCAATTCTTTATCCTTTAACCAAGGGGTATGAACTATCTCCCCTAAAACCCTCATAGGATAGTTATCCCCTATTTTTAAAGAACCTACTTTTATATCTCCCTTGGATAGGGGCATTTCTTCATATTTTTTTATTAAATTCTCAGATTCCATTCTAAGGTATTTTGCAATCTGATCATCTGCATAATCCTTAGTAGATAATTTTATATTTTTTAGGTTATCAATAAGTAGGGGTATATCTGAAGATTCCCTTGTTGATTTGTAGCATTTTATTCCAGATTCTTCCTCAACTATTTTTAAATCATGCCTAACCAATCCAGTAATTAATATAAAATCGTAAATCTCTGATAGAGGCCTATTTATTTTCTTTTCAAGGGATTTTATTTCTTTAATAACCATTCTTGGAGTTAAAAATGCTGCTATGGATATATTGGCCATATGAACATCTATATATTCATACTTTTTTGTGGCCTCTTTTACCTTATTATAGGCCTGTTTTCCAGTAATTATTAGTATTCTCATAATTTACCACTAAATTATTTTTATTTAATAACCGAATATTTTATATATTAGTAAATTTTACTTATTGTGGAAATTTTTTAATATTTTTATTTTTATTAATTTTATTAAAAAAATGTTTAATTTAAAATAAATTTAAAAAAATTATACTCCAATATATGTAAAATTTTATAATAAAGTAAAAGACTGATTTTCATTAGGACTCTCTAAAAAATAATTTTTATTAAAAAATTTATTAAAAAAATTAAAAAATAATTAAATAAAAAATAAAGAATAATTAAAAAAATAATTAAAAAAAAATTATAAAATAAAAATAAAATTTTGAAATATTTAAAAAAGAAAATCGCATAAAAGGTAAAAGTCCCCCTGTTATTCTCCTTATAGCCCTAAACACTAGGGAAAGAACATTTCTTATGGGAGGGTATTATAAACCTTAATTAATGTAAGGTGAATATATTTACAGTAATTCTCTCTATTAATACCTTTTAATATATTATTTATGCTGTATTGCCTTAAATAACTTATAAAAGTTTATATTATTTTGGTAGGAGTTAAAATTTTATTAATATATTCTTTTTATTATTTTTATCATAAATTATAATCTAAGTTATGTCATTATCATTATGAAGTATTAAATATTAGTAATATTAATTTAGATGTAATTTAAGTTTAATTTAAATTATTATTTTATTCTTATATTTTTATTTTTTAATTTATGCTAAAGGAGGTGATTCCATGGAGAGTAATAATGATAGTAAGGAAAATCCAGGGAGTAATTTTATATTTCCCTCAGTGCCAAACACTATTTCCCTTGTTGCAGGAGTTGGTGAAGGTAATAACCCATTAAATGCCTTTGATGGGGCACTGTTAAATGCAGGGATAGGCAACTTAAACTTAATTAGAATAAGTAGTATCATGCCCCCAAAGGCAGATATTGTCCCATTGCCTAAGATACCCATGGGTTCCTTAGTACCCACTGCCTATGGATATCATACAAGTGAGACAAGGGGGGAAACAATATCTGCTGCAATAGGAGTTGCCATCCCAAAGGATAATGAATTATGTGGCCTCATAATGGAATATGAAGGAGTCTGCACTAAAAAAGAGGCTGAAAATACTGTTATAGATATGGCAAAGGAAGGATTTGAAATGAGAAATTGGGAAATTGATAGAATAATCTCAATAGCCTCAGAGCATACTGTGGAGAAGGTAGGATGTGCCTTTGCAGCAGCAGTTTTATGGTATAAATAGATATATGGAATTTAAATTCAAAAAAATATTATAATTAAGAACATAATTTTTTAAAATAATCTAAAATATAAAAATTAAAAAAATTAAAAATTAAAAAAAATATAAAATTAAAATAATCTAAATCCTAAAATATAGGGAAAAATTAAATATTTGAAGAAAATAAAGAAAAGTAAATACTTAAATAGTAGAAATCCCATAACTACTCCTTCCCCCTACACCCCTAAGCACTGGATGTCCAGAGGAAACCCCTTAAGCATGTGATCCTATATCTATAATAAGTTTAAATTATTATGTACTTGACTATAAATAAAAAATTAATGAATTAAATTGAATAAATAAAACATTAATATTAAAAAAATATTTAAAAAAATAAAAAATATATAAAAATTTATTATTTTAAAAAAAATTATTATAATTAAAAAGACTGAATGAATAAAAAATAAATAGAAAAAAGCATATCTTATTCATAAAACCTCCTAGGATAAGGAGCATTAAAAAGTAGTAGTAATAGATATGAAATTCCTACACATAGAAGGTATAAAAAAATAATAAAGTCCATTAGAATCCTTAAAAAAGGCCCTAAATCACAGGAAACATTATATCATTATGTTATAGAATATAGGGTTTTATCCCATTAATATAAAATTTAAGGTATATTTATTATTAAATAATTGGAGGTGAGATTATTGAAACACTTGGGAAAACATCTAATTTTGGAACTATGGGGGTGCGAAAGCAAAAATCTTGACGATCAGGCAGGGATTGAAAATATGTTAATAGAGGCTGTAAATTCCTGTGGAGCAACATTAATATGTGTAAAAACCCATAAGTTTTCCCCTCAGGGAGTTACAGGGGTTGCTGTTTTAGCCGAGAGCCATATATCCATCCATACATGGCCTGAATTAGGATATGCTGCAATGGATATATTTACCTGTGGAGAGCATGTAAATCCAGAAGATGCCATACCCACAATAAGATCCTTTTTAAAACCTGCTAATTTTGAGATAATTGATATAAAAAGGGGCAATATGATAGATTGACTATCACTTTTAATAGAAACCTAAAAATAAATAATAATAACATTGGAGGGATATTTTGACATGTGAATTATGGTTCTCAGAGTATCAAACAAAATCACTTAAATTGTCCTCTAAGATAAAGGATGTACTTTTTACAGGAAAATCTGAATATCAGGAGATTCAAATATTGGATACCATAACCTTTGGTAGGGCCCTTGTATTGGATAATACCTTTCAAACTACTGAAAAGGATGAGTTTATATATCATGAACTTATAACCCATCCTGCTCTATTTACCCATCCAAATCCTAAAAAGGTCTTAGTAATTGGAGGGGGAGATGGGGGCACAGTAAGGGAGGTTGTTAAACATGATACTGTTGAAAAGGTGGATTTTGTAGAACTTGATAGAATGGTTGTTGAAGTTTGTAAAAAATACCTTCCCTCACTTAGTTGCCAGATTGATAATGAAAGGGTAAATACCATATTTACCGATGGAATAAAGTATGTTGCCCAATGTAAGGAAAAGTATGATGTTATTATTGTGGATTGTCCAGATCCTGTGGGACCTGCAAAGGGCCTCTTTGAGAGGGAATTTTATAAAAACCTATATAATTGCCTAAATGAAGATGGATTAATGATACAACAGACAGAGAGCCCTTTATTCAATAGAGATCTAATACTTAATATAAAAACCTACCTGAAGGAGGCAGGATTTAACATTATAAAACCCTTAGTATATGCCATACCAACCTATCCAAGTGGATTTTGGAGTTTTACCTTAGCCTCAAAAAAATACAATCCCCTTGATGTATCCCCTGAAAAAATTAAGGAAAAACTTAAAAGTATTGAGACTAAATACTATGATGAGGATGTCCATAGAGGAGTATTTTTAGCAGTGCCTAAATTTTTAAAGGAAGATAAATAAAATAATTTAAAAAAAATAGAAAAAATTATATAAAAATAAAATAAAAAAAATTAAAATTTTAATAATTATTTTTACTTATTTTTTAATTCCTCCAATACTCCATCTAAATCTACCTCTACTGGAGGAGATAATTTAATAACCTCCTCTTTTTCTCCCTTATATCTTGGTATTATATGGAAATGAACATGTGGCACCTCCTGTCCTGCCACTGGCCCATTATTATTTAATATATTGTACCCATCAGGATTTAATGATTTTAGTTTTTTAATAACCCTTTTAATAGCCTTTATTAAATCTATGGCAACCTCCTCTGGAAGTTCCTCAAATGTTTCATAGTGTTCCTTGGGTATAATCAAAGTATGCCCTTTACTTCTTGGAGATATGTCCAAGAATGCCAAAGTTTTTTCATCCTCATATAGGATCTTTGCAGGTATCTCCCCCTTAGCAATTTTACAAAATATGCACATTTTCCCACCTTAATTTTTTCTATGTATTTCGTATTTTTTTATATTTGAGTACCAATATTAACTTATTTTTTAAGAACTTTAGAGCATTAGATGATAGGATTTTATAAGTCTTAATTTATTTTATTTTTGGGTATGTTATTGATATTAATTTATAAATTCCTTTTCTTTCTTATGTGAAATAATTTTATTTTTGATAAATATTTTTTTAAAAATAAATTTTTATATTAATTTTTATTAATTTTATTTAAGATAAAAATTTTATTATTTTTTATTTTCTTTAATTATTTCATTTTATTAATTATAGTCAAGAACATAATAATTTAAACTTATCAGAGATATAGGGTCAATACTTAAAGGAGTTCTTCTGCACATCCAGTGCTTAGGGGTGTGGGGGGAAGGGGTAGGTTATGGGATTTCTACTTTTTAAGTATTTGCTTCCTTTTTATTTCCTTAAATAATTAATTTTTTCATATATCTTAGGATTTGGGTTATTTTAATTTTATTTATTTTTAATTTTTAATTTTTTTTAATTATTTTTTTATTATTTTATTAGATTATAGTTTAAGAAATTATGTTTTTAACTATAATTTTTTTAAAAATAAATTTTATATTAATTTTATTAATTTTATTTTTCATTTTAAAATTTTTTTTATATTTTAAGATAAAAAATTTTATTATTTTTTATTTTCTTTAATTATTTTATTTATTACTTTAATTATTTTTATTTGATTATAGCCCTTTAAGACTTTATTCATCTTCTTAAGTATAAATAGCCTCATCTTATAATTACTATTATTCTGCAATTTTAACACTTCCCTAATAAGGATGTATATAAGTAAAGCCTTTTAAGGATTCTTACGTTTTTTTCTAGTTTAGTTTTGTTTAGGAAATAATTTTATTGATTTTTATAATTTTAGTTATTTATTATCCCTAATTTTTTATTTATTTTATATTAATCCTAACTTTTAATAAAATTTTATTAATTTTTTTATATTTTTATTATTTTTTGTATTAATTTTTTATTTTTTTAATTATTTTCCACTACAATGCCTTATAAAACCTATACAATAATTCCCTAGACTTCTTTAATTTATTATTCCCTACCTTTAACAGTACCTTAAGATAATTATCATCCACTAAAATCTGTCCATCCAATCCAATTGGAACATCCATTTTATAGGTACTTAATATCTCCACTATTATCCTTCTATTACTTATGGATTTTATAGAGGAGGCTTTTAAACCACTATGTATTGCAAGTTCAAGTAATTTTTTGGCAGAGGATATATCCTTTGAGGCCACATGTAATATTGGAGAGTTCATTAAAAAAACCATTATCTCAAAGTCATGGGATCTTCTCTCAAGGGCATTTAATACTTCCCTATCCTCTGCATAATGATGCCATTTTCCAAGCCATCTTGAGTATAATTTTGGATTTTTTCCCTTAGGGAACTCCATTATGCCGCATCTTCCAATGCAGGAACTTGTAGTGTAATAATTGCCCATTTCATTTATTCTATTAACAATAAACATTACATCCTTATCTACAAGATCCTTACTTATGGCATCCCTTAATTTTTTCATGGTTATATTTTTATCCTCTTGAAACATAATCACACTTTTTTATTTATTTTAAACAAAACATCATTAAAAAATAAAATTTATTAAAAAATTAAAAATAATAAAAAAATAAAGAATAATAAAAAAATAGATAATCTAAGATATTAAAATACTTAGAAAGGATATGTCTAATATAAAATCTCTTTTATAAAAATTTAATAGTTCCCATATTATCTACAAAAATAAAAATCCTTATTCCAAGGAAATCTAAAAAATATTTGGTAAAACACATAATATTTTAAACTTATTATGGATATATTAATCCTACACTTTTTAAAATTTATTTTTCTTTATCTCTTTAAATATTTATCTTTTCTTTTATATTTGGATTATGTTATTTTATTATTTTTTTAGATTATTTTAATTTTATATTTTTATTTTTTATATTAATAAATATAAGTCTAAAAAATTATGTTCTTTACTATAATCATTAAAAAATATAAAAAAATAAAAATCTCAACATTATTCTCCCTTAGGCACCCCTAAGCACTGAGAGAGGTAGAATTTCTTTATAGGATAAATTAATAACATCATAGGTTAAAGTAGGATTATAACACATAACATTTTTTAAATTTATTTATAATATAAATCCTATAATTATAGCAGAAAAAAACTATTTTTAATAAATAAAATTCTTAATCTAAAAAATATAATTAAAAAAAACAAAATAAAAAATAAGAATAATTAAAAAAATAAACGATTTTAAAATATTTAAAAATAAAAGTAATATAAAATACCATTTTATTATTTATCTTTTATTATATTGGTTATATTTTAGATTATAAGTTTAAAATATTATATGCTTAACTATAAAGTATTTCCCTTGTACTTCTAGTGCTTAGAAGTGTAGAAGGATAGCAATATGGAATTTCTACTTTTTAAGTATTTTACTTTTTTATTTTTTTTAAATATTTATTTTCCTAAGATTTATTTTTTTAATTTTAATTTTTTTTAAATTATTTTTTTATAATTATCTTATCACTTCACCCTAACTGCATCCAAATTCATAGGAGCCCTTGTATCCTTTTTAAATAACTTATAGGCAGTACCTGCTAAATCTACACATTTGGAGGATTCCCCATGAACCATAAGTATCTTTTCAGGCATTGGTTTAAGTTTTCTTAGATACTTAATTAATTGTTTTCTATCACTGTGGCCTGAAAATCCTTCCAAGGTATGGACTTCTAAATTTACCTTTATGGCCTTTGATTTTCCATTTCTGTTGGCAATTGGTATTTCTTTCCATCCCCTTTGAATCTTCCTACCAAGGGTACCCTCAGATTGATAACCTACAAAGATTATAGCATTTCTTTCATCCCCTGCAAGTGCCTTAAAGTATTCCACACTTGGGCCTCCACTTAGCATACCAGAGGTTGTTAGTATTATGCAGGGTTGATCTCCATCTATTATATTCCTCCTATTATTTGTATTTTTTACCCTTTTAAATACCTCAGATAAAAATGGGTTATCCCCTTCATGGAGTATTCTATCCCTTATATTTTTTGAGAGATATTCTGGATAGGCAGTATGTATGGCTGTAGCCTCCCAAATCATGCCATCTAAATAAACTGGAGCATTAAATATACCTTGATTGTATCCCTCCTCCAAAACAAGCATTAATTCCTGGGCCCTACCTATACCAAAAACAGGTATTATTACCTTACCATTTCTTTTTATGGCCTCTGAAACTACATTTAGGAATTCCTTTTCAGTTTGGGCCCTATCTGGAAGGACATCCTCATATCCCCCATAGGTTGATTCTATTATTATTGTCTCCAATCGTGGAAATTGGCACACTGCTGGCTCCAAAAGTCTTGAGGCCTCAAATTTTATATCTCCAGTATAGGCTATATTATATAGGCCATCCCCTATATGGCAGTGGGCTATTGAGGAGCCTACTATATGACCAGCATTATGGAGGGTCAATTTTATTGCAGGAGCAATATCTGTTGTTACCCCATAATCTATGGGTATAGTATGTTTAACACATTTTTTAATATCCTTTGAGGTATAGGGTATAACCTTACCTTCTTTTTCTGCAATTTCCAAATAATCCTTCTGTAAAAGAGTCATTAAATCCCTTGTAGGTTTGGAACAATAAACTGGCCCATCATAACCATATCTAAAAAGACCAGGAACAAAACCACAGTGATCCAAATGAGCATGGGTAACCACTACAGCATCTATCTCATCAATTGAAAATTCTGGAGTGTCAAAATGAGGAAATGCCTTTTCTCCATCAATTGCAACATTTATTCCACAATCTATCAAAACTCTACTTTCAGGAGTTTGAAGGTAATTGCAAGTACGACCTACTTCCCTTGCCCCTCCTAAGAATGATACCCTTATCCAGCAATCCCCCCTTAGTATAACATCCCTATGTATTCTCTTACCTACCTTCCTTAGAATTTCCTTTACATCCATTCTTTCTCTATACAATGTAGCCCTTATGGCATTAATAGTTTCAGAAGATATGGGAGGAGCCCTAACTGGCCTGGGAGCCCACTTTATAGCCCTTTTAATTTCTTCAAGGGTACTTCCTTCCTTTCCAATAACCAATCCAGGTTTTTTTGATTCTATTATTATCTCTCCAGTATTAGCATCAAATACACAGTTTGTTATTTCTGCATCCTCAGGTACTATTTCTAATATCTTATTTTTAGCAATCTCTGGCTCCATTAAAACAGAGGGATCAGGTCTTATTGCTATTCTTTTTCTAAATACCCTTGCCAGTTCTTTAACAAATGAGTTAGAAAATATCTCAGGGTTTTTGGAATAGATCACTATCTCTGGACCTTCAAATTGAACATCTGTAATTATTGCATTTCCTGGTGAATTTTTTAATATGTACCCCTTTATTTCATTTAATAATTCCTCTGCTGACAAAATAAACCCTCCTACTCTTTTAAAAAATTTAAAGTATATTCTTCTATAATAAAAAAAATAATAAAAAATATATTAATTAATAAAAATATATTGATTAATAATAATTAAGGTCTTTTTTATAATTTTAAAATAAATACTTTATTTTTTTAAAATCTTATTAAAGAAAGAGTATTTTCTATAAAATTTTCTTTTAAAGTTATTTAAAATACTAAAAAACAACATACTATCCTAATATTTTTGGAATTCATAATTAATATTTACATTTTAATCATATTTTTTAAAAAATACATATTATGTTATTGGATGTATTGTATAACTGCAATAACTCTAAAGTCAAAAACAAGATTAATAATATTATAAAATAATATTATGACAATAGATCTATTTTATAAAATTATCTAAAATTATAGTTAAATACATAAAACATTTTGAATTTATATATTTTAAGAACTTTAAAAGTGTTATGGGTTGAATCCTTTAAGGATTCATTATTTTTTTATAGATTTATTATTTCTTTAATTGATTTTTTTATTAGTGGCTTTATTGTTTTATAAATACTTTTTTCTTATTTATATTACTTATACAAAAATATAATTTCATTTATAGTCAAGGGCATAGTAATTTAAACTTATTATGGATATAGTATCTATACTTAAAGGTTTCCTCTGCACATCCAGTGCTTAGGAGTGTAGGGGGAAGGGGGGTGGTATATAGGATTTCTAATTTTTAAGTATTTAATTTTATTTTATTTCTTTAAATATTTAATTTTTCCCCATATTTTAGGATTTAAGTTATTTTAATTTTATTATTTTTTAGATTATTTTATTTTTTTTTAATTTTTAATTTTTTTAATTTTTTTTATTTTTTTAATTTTTTTATTTATTTTTTATATTTAGATTATGGTTTAAAAAATCATGTTTTTAACTATATTTATAATTTCTATAATTTTATTTTATATCTTTTTTATATATTTTCTAATTATTTATTTTTTTATTATACGTCATAAAATAGAAATTAAATTAATTATAAATTGCCACCAATAAATTAACATCTATTTCTTCTTTTCTTTACCTTCTCAATTAATTTATTTACCTCATTATCAGAGTATATCTTAACGCCATTACTATCTATTACTGCAAGGGAGGCACCATTGCCAGAATAGGCATCCCTCTCCATGGCTGATACTAATGCCTTAATTGCCAAATCCCTCCCCTTATCCAATGGCATATCTTTTTTATATTCTCCTTCAAGGACACCATAGGCCGTGGGAGAACCTGAACCTGTGGCAGTGAAGGAAGATTCCTCATTTAATCCCCCAATGGGATCCAAGGAAAATAACTTTGGACCATGGAGGTTATCATAGCCTCCAACAATTAATTGGGTTAAAAAAGGATAATATCTATTTCCATGTAATATATTACTCAATAGCACTGCACAGGAGTGAGGAGGTATATTTTTTCCAGTTCTCATTTTATGAAGTTTAGCCTCTGCCGAGATTAACCTAACTAAGGACTGAGCATCTCCAACACTACCTGCAATGGTCATGGCTATATAATCATCTATCTTATATAACTTTTTCGCTTCTTTATCGGCTATTAGGTTTCCCATTGTGGCCCTTTTATCAGTAGCCAATACTATTCCATCTTTGCATACTATTCCTATTGTTGTGGTTCCCTTCATATGTTCATTGTATAGGTCCTTGGATATTATCATATAAAATCCTCCTGTTTGTTTTTTAATATTTTTACTATTTCTTTAAATTATAAAAAAATAAAAACAAAAATAAATTTATAAATCCTTATAAATTTTTAGAAAAACAAATTTCCATTATATCGTTATAAGTATTTTATAAATTTTTTAAAAACTTTAATGCTTTTATATTTATTTTTTGTATTTATATACTTTTTTATATTTTTTTAATTAAATGTATAATTATAGTCAAAAACATAATTCTATGAACCCATCATCTAAAAATTTATAATTTATAGTAAAACACATAATATTTTGAACTTATTATAATATAGTGATCCATACTTAAAGGGTTCCTTCCTGCACTTTCAGTGCTTAGGAGCGTAGGGAGAGGGAGAATATTGGCATTAGGATTTCCACTACTTTTTAGGTATTATTTTTTTATCTCTTTAAATAGTATATTAATTACTTACTTCTTTTCTTATATTTTTAAATATTCTATTTTTCTTTATTTTTTTTTAAATATTTTTATTTTTTTCTCTTATTATCTTATGATTTGATTAATTTTATTATTTTTTTATTTATTTTTATTTTTTTTATTTATTTTTAATTTTTTACATTTAGATTATAGTTTAAAAAATTATGTTTTTAACTATAAATGTATAATTAAATAGTAATTTTAATAATAATTTATAACAAACACATAACCATTTAAAATAATCCTTTATGTATTGATTAATAAGGATAAAAAATAAAATATTAATAAAAGTTTAGTATAACTTTCATAATATACATCCCCTAAAGAAATTCTACCTGTTCTCCCAGTGCTTAGAGTATTGAGAAGGATAATATTGGGATTTTTAATTTTTTAATGTATTTATTCCTTCTTAGGTATTTTAAAATCTTAAATTTATATTTTTAATTTTAATTATTCTTATTTTTTTTATTTTATTTTTTTTAAATTTTTTTATTTTTTATATTTATTTTTTTAATTTTTTAATAATTATTATTTTTTTATAAATTCTTTTAAATCAGAATTTTTATTTGATATAAATAAATTTTACTTAAAAATCTATTAATAATATTTATTTTTACTCCATTACACTCTTTAAAGATTCATTACACAAGGTTATTATTTCCTTTAATGCATCTTTAAGTACCTCTGTAGGTTCCACTCCCTCTACAGTCTTTAGTATTAATTTTGGGTTGGTTATGTATTTTCCAGTTTCAGGGTTTAAAACAGGATGATCTATATCATAGGATGCCATAATAACCTTATCTGTTTTTTCCAATAGTATATCCTTTAATAAATTACATAGGGAATGGTCATCGCCAACTAATTCCAACTCTATGCTATTTTCTGTCTTATTTAGTATTTTAACATATTTATTCATTATGTCCCTCCTTAATATAATATTCCTTTATTAACTTTGGATCCCTATTTAAATGTATTGTGCCTTCTTCATCTACTCTAAAGAATTCATTTTTAATACACTCCTCAATAATTTCTTCCATATCCCTATTGGTAAAATAGGTTAATAAAACTATTAGGTTCCTAACAGGTTTTGAACCAATGCTTATAAAATAATTTAATTTTGGATCTTTATTTATTTCATATAATTCCTTTAAGAGATTATTAAATTCATCAAGGGATAGTTTGCATTTTATACTATTGCCCTCTTTATTATAAATATAATCAATTTTTAACATATCGAGGGCATCCAATATTAAGTTTTTGTTAATAGGATACTTCAATTCAGAGAGTTGAAATTCGTGGAAGCCCTTTGAATCAGGGTTATATTTTTTATGAACCCTATCAATTAAAGATCTTAAAATTCTATAGTTTTCATTAACCTTATCCTTATCATAGCCATATATTTTAATCCTAAGGGAGTTTATATTTTCTGAATCTTCACTATAAATAGTTTTGGATTCCACGGAACAATCAATATCCATTTTTGAAATTTTCTCACAAAGATCTAAAATCTCTCTATCTGTTGATTTTAAACTTATAATTTTTTTCATAGCATCACCATAAAATTTTATAAAATTTAAAGAATATTAAGAATATTAAAGATAAAGTATATTATAGGAATCCCTATTTAATAGAATCTTTAATCCTATTTTTGCAGCAATGGTTTTTACTCCGCTATTTTGGGAAATATACTCGCATTCTCCCTTTATATTAGTCATTTTAAGTCCCATGTGGTTTATAATTAATAATTCAGGTTTTTCCCCCATGTCATTTATAACATCAATTAAATCATTGGAACATAGATGGCCCCTTATTCTCTTATTTGCTCCTCCAATAACATTGGCCACAAAAATTCTAACCCCATTAAAGTCCTCAGAAAGGCTATCTATCCTTTCAGTATCCCCTGTGTATCCTATATCCCCATAATCTGTGTTAATTCTTAAACCTATTCCAAAGGGATCCCCATGTTTTGTTTTTGTTCCCATTAATTTAACATCTAAGATATTTATAGATTCCCTTGGATTTAATATATGGACTTCCTTTGACTTTGACTGATGGTATTTTGATATGGCCCTTTCGTATTTTCCAAATCCTTCTAAAACTGAAATATTACTTACAATATACCCCCTTTTTTTTGTCATTCCCAGAGTCATTGCCTCAACTATCACTTCAGCATCAGTGTAGTGGTCAGGATGGCAATGGGATACAAAAAGTATGTTGGTATCAAATGGGTTTATATTTAAATCCTTCATCCTTACTAAGGATCCTGGACCTGGATCAATATGTAATTTTGTTTTTTCAGTATGTACTCTAAATCCTCCTGTTCCCTTATTTTGATATATTGTTTCCCATCTGCCTCCTCCAGCCCCTAAGAATATTATTTCCAACAAATTACCACGTCCCATTTATGTTATCCCTATTTATGTTATTCTGCTATTATATATAATTAATAATTAGATATAAAAATAAAATTATAAAAATTAATATTTATAAAATTAACAAAAATAAGTTTAATACTATCATAAATAGTTAATATAGAATATTTAAATTATGATTTAAATTATAATACACTAAAAATAAAATATTGATATAGAAAAAAATACTGTAAGTCCCTCTACCTTAGCCTAACTAAGAACCTTCATAATTAATCCTGTCAAAGGACTACTCTTTTCTCCAGTGCTTAGAAGCACTTAGGGAGAATAATATAAGATTTTTACTTTTTATGATTTTACTTTCATTTAAATATTTTAAAATCTTTTATTTTAATTTTATATTTTTTATTATTTTTTATTAATTTTAATTTTTTTTTAAATTATTTTTTTAAAACTATATTAATTTTTATAATTTTACTTTAATTTCCATTATATTTTAACTATTAATTTTTTTAAATTACTTTTTAATAATTATTTGTTGTTTTTGATTAATTCTATTTTGAATATACTCTATATTGATATTTTTAATTGTACCATTTATCTCAAGGACAATATATGGACTAGTTATTATAAAATCACTGGTATTTGAAGGAGAGGATAATACCCTTTCAACATATATAGATGCATCGTTATTATTATTTTTTACTATTTTAACAATATTAATACTGTAATCAACTGGTCTTTTTCCCCCATAAATAAATATAATGGTTTTATTTCTTAATTTATCAATATAACTATAATAATATTCCCTATCCTCTTTACTGTACTTTCCATATTCCAATATGGTATAGTTAATAATCTTAGGATATTCAATATATGTTTTATTTTCGTGGTTGTTATCTTGATTGCTTAGGTTATTTAATTTGTTATTTTTGATATTGGATCCATTATATAAGGTTATATTGCCTTTCCCATTATTGTTTAAGATAACAGTATTATACAAGTTAGTAATAGTGTTATCAAAGACAGTGGTATTACCTCTATTAATTACCCCCTGAAAGCTAAAATCTATGCAGCAACATAATAATATTATAACCAATATAATTATTACCATCCCAATAATATTCCCTACTTTATTATATTCTGCCATAATAATACCTTCAATAGTAATTAATCATCTTCCAAATCTCCTTACCCTTGTTTGATAATTCCTAATGGCTCTAAGAAGATCTATTTTTCTAAAGTTTGGCCAATAGGTATCACAGAAGTATAGTTCTGAATAACTTGATTGCCATATTAAAAAATTACTTATTCTCTCCTCCCCAGATGTTCTTATTATCAAATCAGGATTTGGATTGGGCAAATAGGCAGTATATAGATGTTCAGAAATAGTATCCACGTTTATATCTTCAATGTCCAATTCATTATTTTTTACCTTTTTGGCAATTTTTTTTAGGGCATCTACCAATTCTTGCCTGCCCCCATAGGCTATTGCTATATTTACCCTGTGTTTTTTATAGTTCTTAGTTTTTTCCTCTGCATATTTTATGGCCTCTTGCACCCTCTCAGGCAATAATTCCAACCTACCTATGGCCCTTATATTTATTTCATGTTTATGAACATTTTTATCATGGGCTATTGCCCTAAACTCCCTTTCAAATAAATTCATTAATTCTTCCACTTCCTTTTTTGGTCTCCCAAAGTTCTCCAATGAAAAGGAGTATAGTGTTATTGTTTCAATATTTAAATCCACGCACCATTTTATAAAATCCTTTACCTTTTTTGCACCAATAAAATGGCCCTTTATAGATTCCTCCCCCAACATTCTTGCCATTCTCCTATTGCCATCCATTATGACTCCTATGTGTTTTGGGATTTTATTTTTATCAATTTTTTTTTCAAGTATTATTTCATAAAGTTTAAATAGCCATAATTTATTTATAAAATCGTAAATTTTAATTATTAAAGACAATACTATCACCAATTTAATACTAACCTATATTGTAATATCACCATATATATTGTAAATTAATATATTTATTGTAAATTTTTATTTATAATTCTTCATTAAAAATTTTAAAGCATTGTAGTATCTATTCCATTTGCCACTTCTACTGGTATCTATAAATCTTATATTCTTTTTGCCAAGTATTAATGCACCACATCCCTCAAATTCACATAGAAGCGCTAAGCATCTAAAAATTAGGTTGCCAGAAATACCATCTGGCGCCACTATAATGTTAAATCCTTCCTTTAGATATTCCTCTATCAATATACCCTTATGGGTAATAACTATATTATCATTGCCATATTTTTTATGGATATACTTAACAATATTTTCGGCCTCATCAATTAAATAATTTATTCTTTTACTTCTCCCATAATCTGAGGGTCTTCCTCCAGACAAAATACCAATTTTTATTTTTGAGTTGGACAATTCATTGTTCTTTAAAAACTTTAAAATATAGGTTATAATATCTATTTTATCCTTAAAACTGCTCTTTTCATCTACCTCATCAATACCTACCGGTGCCAAAAAAAAATAATCTCCATTAAAGGGATTTTTTAATATGGAGGCCCTATAAAATTTACCAATATGTTTTTTTAAGTGTTCCATAACCTCTGAAGAGGATAATGTACCCCTTATACCCCCCAATACCTCATTGTTATATATAATGGATTCCACAAGTTCCTTTGGGTCTTCAATTAATTTTACCTTTATATTTTCACGTAATAATTTATTATATGCCTTTAAAACTTCTTTACTATTTTTATTCTTATGATCTATTCCAATAAGATACATAGGTATTCCCATTATTTCTTAATTATAGTCAAGTATATAATATTTTCAACCTGTTATATCAAAAATAATATAATAAAAATAATAAAAAATATAAAATATTAATAAAGAGAAGTACTTTAATTTCCTATCTTAATATACAGAGTAATAAATTATCCCGTAAGAAATTTTTCCTACTCTCCCTATGCTCAGGAGTATAAGGAGAATAATGATAGGATTTTTACTTTTTATATGGCGCTCCTTTTTTAGATGTTTAATTTTTTTATTATTTTTAAGATTTGTTCTATTTTTAATTATTTATTATTTTTATAATATTTTATTTTTTATAGAAAATATAATAAAAATTAGATTTAATTCAAATATTTTTTTAGGATCATATATTTAATTACTTTTTTATTCTTTATTTTTTTATTTTTTTTAATTCCATTATTTTTTTATTTTTTTTGGATTGTTATTTTATTATAAATGGTGTTATTTGGGATTATAAGTAAAATACATGTGATAAATTATTTATTATAATTAACTATTTTTATAACATCCCCTATATTTAAATCCAATTTATCATTACTTTTTACTTCAATCATGGAGTTGGAATAAACCTTAGATTTATAGGTTCTCCAAGGTTTTAGATTTTTGACTATATCCACTACCTCATTATTCCACAAAAATATAACATCTATGGGAAATCTCATAAAAAAAGTATGTATGTGAATTTTTCGTTTATTGTAGTAAAAGATCATTCCTTCGTTATCCTTTAATTCCCTAAACATAAGCCCAAATGCCCTTTTAAGTAAGTTATCGGCAGGGTATAAATAGTATGTAGTATAATCCTTTCCATGTTTATTTCTTAAATTTACTCTCAACATAATCTCCCTTCTTATAAGGCACAGGGATATACTGTACAGAGGGCCTTTGACTTATAGATTGTTTATATAGATCAAAGAGATTATATACCTTACTTGGAACCTGAGTATTTATGGATATTCCCAAATCCCTTAATTTATCCACTGTTAATGGATAATCATGGGTCCATTTACCTGTTGAAAGGATCTCTGAAAGTTCCTTTGCCTTATCATCTGGTAATTTATCCTTTAATAGATTATATACAAAATCCTTTACCTGCTCTATTGCTTTCTTGGATATATCTGCAAGTATCAATGTTTCATCATCTAATTCATCAATATATTTCTTATTCACTGCATTTAATATGGATGCTGCAGGATACTGTCCAATTTGAGGGTCAACAGGACCAAGTACTGCATTTTTGTCCATAATAATTTCATCTGCCGCCAAGGATATTAAAGTACCTCCACTCATGGCATAGTGGGGAATAATTACTGTAGTTTTTGCCTTATGTTCCTTTAGTGCCATGGCTATCTGCTCACTTGCCAAAACTAATCCTCCAGGGGTATGAAGTATTAAATCAATGGGCATATCATCAGGGGTCATTCTTATGGCCCTTAATATTTCTTCACTATCCTCTATATTTATAAATCGGTATAAGGGTATGCCAAAAAATGCCAATTGTTCCTGCCTATGTATCATTACAATTACTCTAGTCTTTCTTTCCCTTTCCAATTCTTTAATACAATTGTATCTACTTATTAGTTTTAAACGAAACATAAATTGAGGGTACATAAAAAGAAATATAAAAAATATCCAAAAAATAAGGGATGGATCCATAATTACACCAAAATTTGTTAATGGGATGGATGTTAAAAATTTTATATTAATTATAAATGCAATTATAACAATATTAATATAATTATTTTTATTATTATAAATATATCTAATTTTATTAATAATATTTTAAATTATTAAATGATTATAAATTTTATATTTATATGAACTATTAAAATTATTGTACTATGAAATATTTAAATATTTTAGTTAAATATATATGTTAAAATATAATCCAATTATATTAATAATAAATATGGTAAAACAACAATAAAAATAATAAAAGATAAATATAAATATAAGGGATACTTTCGTCTATATCTAACTTAACTTAATTATGTATTTTCATAGTTATACTGTCAAAGGATTTTACCTGCTTCCCGATACTCAGTAACATCTCAGGGGATGGTAATGGCGGGATTTTTACTTTTCATATATTTAATTCCTTTTAAATATTTTAAAATCTTAGATTATTTATTTTAATTTTTTTATTTTTATATTAATAATTTTTTAATATTTATTATTTTTTGTAGGAATTAGTGGCACTGTGGGGCACTATCAAGATAAGATATATATTTAAAAATATATATTTTAAATATAACTATAACCTATGAGATCACAATTAGAATATTTGTTACATGAAGTAAAAATTAGAAAAATCTTCAAGAGAAATAAAAAAGATATTAAATTAAAAGTGCTTAAAGCATTATTGTATTACTTAGGGACTTCTCTCAGAAAAAGGATGGTTTATATTCCTGTTTCCAAGAAATAAGTTATGAGTCTGTGAGAACATACTATCACAAAATAAAAGAGGTTATTAAACCTCCTGAAAAAAGGGATAGAAGACCTATAGCCATTGATGAAAAAACAGAGATTGGAACATCCAGGTCTTTGTTTGGAGTGCTATAGATGTTGAAACTAAGGAATGCCTAACTATATAGGTTTCAAAGGGTAGAAGTAATTTTGAAACCTACGTATTTCTCAGAAGGGTTCTTAAATACTGTAAAAACAAATGGAATTTGTTGTTGATATGGGGCCCCCTATCTATGGGCCTTTAATGTTTTGATATTAANATACAGACATGAAGCCTTTGGTAGTAGAAATACTTGGAGGATTTTTCTCTAAGTTAAAGAAAGGGTAAAAGGATTTTGAGAGAGATTTCCATACAACTCTTCCTTTAATTCTACTCAGGATAGTTAAAGAGCTTTGTAGCATTCCATAATCTTTGGAGGTCATTAATTTGATAGTTCTCCTTGATAACTTCTNAACTTGACAGTGCCA
>JAHEQB010000062.1 GCA_019561555.1 Methanothermococcus sp. SCGC AD-155-C09 | reverse complement strand
TAAATTTTACGGTTTATGATTAATTTATTTCTTATTTAGAGTGATATGGTTTTGTCCCGTTAGAAGGGGAGAGTAGACTAACTGTTTAATTATAATATGGAGCGATCTGAATAGAGATTAAATTGCAAGTTGACAGAACACCCTATAATAATTTATATGATATAAGGGAAATTTTTAAGTAGGAGCAATAAATAAAAAAGAAAACAAAAATAAATTATCAATGGACCATGGGTGATTGTATGAAAGCATACTTAAAAATATTAATATCCCTATTCCTAATAATATTATTTGTAGGTTGTTTGGACTATGAGAATGGAGGATTATCTGGTGCCTATGAATCAGATAATAATAACATAGATAGCCAAAAATTAAATAATTTGAATCTTGAAGGGAAAACTGTAGTATTGGAGTTCTATGCCGACTGGTGTGGATATTGTAAGGCCCTTGAACCTACAATGAATCAATTGGAGAAGGAAGGAGTGGAAATTATAAAAATAAACACCGATGAATATCCGGAGTTGGGAAGACAGTTTGGAGTAAGAGGATTACCTACAGTTGTCTATATTAAAGATGGAAAGGAAGTTGGCAGAACCATAGGCTATGATCCAGAAGAAATAACAAAAAAGGCTAAGGAACTTTATAATTAATGTTATAATTAATTTTACGTTATTACTTATATTACTTATAATATATTTAACCTATTATCCTTTACTATTTTATTTAATAATATTTTTACTAACTGTTTAGTGATATTATATGGATTTATTGTTAATATTTATTTCAGGAGTATTTACAGCATTAGGGCCCTGTGTATTTACTGTATTGCCTGTGGTATTTACCTATACCTTTGGAATTTCAGAATCTAAAAGAGAGGCATTTATTATATCTTTATTTTTTGTTTTAGGGTTTTCCATAGTTTTTAGTATATTAGGAGCCATCTCATCAGTTTTTGGAATGCTTTTTGGGATTTACAAGTTAAAGTATATTGCAGGTATTTTGGCAGTGGCTTTAGGTTTATTAATCATTTTTAAAAAGGGTTTTTCCTTTAGATTAAAGGGAAATTTTTTTAATAAATTTATAACCAAAATCAGTAATAAAAGTATTTCCTTTAAATATAAGGTATTTACCTCTATTATTCTTGGAATATCCTATGGCGTTGGAGCCAATGTATGTGCAGATCCTATTTTGGCAGGAATATTAACTTATGTATCTACAAAATCAGATATAACCTTTGGAATATTAGCATTATTTATATATTCGATGGGCTATGGACTTCCAATAATTCTTTTAAGTATTATGGGCGTTGAAGGTAAGGAGATATTTGAAAAATTTACCAGTTCAAGTATTGTTAATTTTATTTCAGGCCTTATATTGGTTTTATTGGGACTTTTTATTATTTTTATGTCTTAAAAAATACTTATATCAATATAAAAAATAAATAATTAAAAAAATAAAAAATATTTAATAAAATTAAAAATTATAAAAAATTTTAAAACATCTAAGAGAAAGAATATAAAACACATAACATTTTAAACTTATTATAATATAGTGATCCTATACTTAAAGATTTCCCCTTAATTCCAGTGCTTGGGAGTGTAGGAGGAAGGAGAATGGCATATGGAATTTCTACTTTTTTATTTTTCTTATTATCTTTAGTATTTACTTTCTTTATCCCTTTAAATATTTTATTTTTTTCTTTTATCTTAAAATTTAGATTAATTTTGTTATTTTTCAATAAATTTTTATTTTTTTTATTTATTAATTTATTTTAATTTTTTTAAAATTATTTTTTTATTTATTTTATTTTGTAAATATACTATTTACTGCCTTCTAAAATCCCTTCCTTTAATTTCCTTGCCTTTTCTTCAAGTTTTTTAATTGTTTCCTCTGAATCTCCATATTCCTCAATTATCTTTACATAGGCACTACCTACAACAACTCCATCAGCCCCATTTTCAATAAACCTCTTAGCATGCTCCTTCTTTGATATTCCAAAACCAACATAAACTGGGTTTTTGCATAATTTTTTAGTTCTCTTTAAAAAATCAATGGCCAAGTTGGAAACCTCCCCCCTAACTCCTGTAGTACCATATAGTGAAACCAAATAAATAAACATGGAACTGGCATTATCAATTTTTTTAATCCGATCCTCTGAAGTATTTGGAGCAGCAAGAAATATTGTATCTATACCATATTTTTTACAGTGGGAGAGATATTCCTCTGAGTCCTCAACAGGTAAATCAACCACTATTAAACCATTCCCTCCAGACTCCTTTAATTCCTTTAAAAACCTTTCTAACCCCATATTAAACACTGGGTTATAGTAGGTCATTACAACTATTGGAGTACTTGAATACTTTCTAAACTCCCTAATAATATCAAACACTTTGGAAACCTTCATTCCATTATTTAATGCCCTAATATCTGCCATCTGAATTGTTTCTCCATCTGCCATAGGATCACTAAATGGAATACCCAATTCTATTATATCGGAGTGCTTACTTAGGGCCTTCATAAATTTTAATGTTGCCTCTGGATTTGGATCACCTGCAACTATAAAACTAACTAATTTTTTATCCATAAAAACCACTTCCAATAATTTTTTAATAATTTTTTAATAATTTAATAAATAATTTTTATTTTAAAATTCTTAGAATTTAACATAATTCATAACTGTGTCCAAATCTTTATCTCCCCTTCCTGAGAGATTTACTATGATAATCTCATCACTATCCATTTCCTTAGCAATTTTCATTGCATGGGCAAGGGCATGGGAGGATTCAAGGGCAGGAATTATTCCCTCAGTTTTGGAAAGTTCTAAGAATGCATTTAATGCCTCTTCATCTGTTATCCCTGCATATTCCACTGCCCCCATATCTTTAAGATAGGCATGCTCAGGACCTACCCCTGGATAGTCAAGTCCTGCAGAGATACTGTGGGTTGGCCTAATCTGTCCATCCTCATCCTGCAAAAAGTAGGAGAGCATTCCATGAAGTATTCCCTCCTTACCTTTAAGTAGTGCAGCAGCATGTTTTTCAGTATCAAGTCCCTCTCCAGCGGCCTCCACTCCAATCAATTTAACTTCTTTATCATTTTTAAATTCATTAAAAATACCTATGGAATTACTCCCTCCTCCTACACAGGCAACAATGCACTCTGGAAGTTTTCCCTCTATATCAAGTATCTGTTTTTTGGCCTCCTTTCCTATAACAGATTGGAAATCCCTAACTATTGAGGGATAGGGATAGGGACCTACAACAGAACCTATTAAGTAATATGTATCTTCAAAGGTTTCTACCCAATCCCTTAATGCTTCATTTATGGCATCCTTTAGTGTTTTTGAACCTGATTCCACAGGATATACCTCAGCCCCATGTAATTTCATTTTATATACATTTAACTTCTGCCTTTCAACATCTATTGCTCCCATGTATATTCTAGTTTTCATTTTAAAGAGTGCCCCAACCATTGCAGAGGACAGTCCATGCTCTCCTGCTCCAGTTTCTGCTATTAATCTTGTTTTTCCCATTTTCTTTGCCAAAAGGGCCTGACCAATACTATTATTTATTTTATGGGCTCCTCCAAGTAATAGATCCTCCCTCTTTAAATATATCTTGGCCCCGCCAATTTTCTTTGTAAGATTCTCAGCAAAATATAAGGGAGTTTCCCTTCCAGCATAGTTCTTTAAGTAGTAATCAAGTTCCTCCTTAAACTCTGGATCATCCTTATACTCTTTGTAGGCCTTTTCCAACTCCTTTAAAGATGGTATAAGTACTTCTGGAACATACTGTCCCCCATATTTTCCAAATCTCATTTCCATTTTTATATCACCTAAGAATTTTAAAAAAAATAATTAAAATAATTTATTTTTAAAATAAAAATAATAATTATAAAAATGTATATCATTTATTTTTTTACAGCATTAACAAACAATTTTATTAAATCCTCATTTTTTTCATTATTCCTCTCAACGCCACTTGATACATCTACCCCAAAGGGTTGGACATAATTTATAATTTTCCCCACATTATTAGGATTTAGGCCTCCTGCAAGTACTACCTCAAAGTTTTTACATACTGTTTTGCATATTATTTTACTTATCCTGTGATCATGGGTTATACCACAACCCTTACCTGTATCCAATAAAACCCTATCAATAATATTATTATATTCCTTTATTTGATTTATTAATTTCTCAGCATCCTCTTCAGGAGATGAAGTGCTTTTAGGCACTTTAAATGCCTTCATTATGAATAAATCATATTCCCCCTTTAGTTTTTCTATGGCATTAGGTTCCATATCTGAATGAATCTGAATATACTCTGTTCTGGTTTTTTCCACTATATTTGACCAGGATTCAAAATCCTCCGATGTGGAAACTGCAAATACTGGAATATTAGATTCTTTTATTAATTCCTTAGATTTACTGAAACTTATGGTCCTTTTAGATATTGATTCCACTATTACTCCTGTGGCATTAGCATATTTTTCAACTATTTTTAATTCCTTAATGGATTTAATTCCACATATTTTAATAAACATAATATATCCCTATGATGATGTTATTAATAATCAATCATATATATTTTAACCTATATAATCTATAAAATGAAAATATTAATAATAAAAAAGATAAAACATTAATAAAATTTTTATTAAAATCTCTTTATGATTATATATTTTATTATTTTATTCTTTTAAAATATTTTAAAATTTTAATTTTTTTATTTATAGTTTAGCACATAAAATATTTTAAACCGTAGTTGATAGAACTTTTAAAAAAATTATATAATATGTTGTTTGCAGCAGTTATTATAAATTTTTAGAAGATGAGTTAAGGTTATGTGTTTGACTATAATATAGTTTTAAACGTATTTATCCACCATAAAAAAAATAAAATAATTAAAAATTAAAAATAAATTATTAAAATAAATAAAAATTTTAAAATATCAAAAAAATATAATAAATTAAAAAAATTAAAATCTATATCGTTATTTTTCCCCTTAATGCCCTGAGTACTTGGAAAGAAGTAAAATCATTTATAGAATAATTATAAAATCCCATACTCAGTAAGATAGGGACCTAAGGTATCCTTCTTTGTTATTTTATCCTCTTCTATTCTTATTACTTTGAGGATTATAGTTTAAAATATTATGTACTTGACTATAATTTTCTATTTTATTTTTAAATTTTTTAAATTATTTTTTTAATTTTTTTATAATAATATTTTTATAAGGATTCCATTAATTAAGATTTTTTATTTTAGTATTGTTAATATGTTTATAATTATAATCATTTTTTATTTTTTTAAATTTTTTATTAATTCCTATTTTTTATAATTATTTATAAGATTGAATGTCCTTAACCTTATTCAATATCTCTCCACTGTCTATTACATTATTTACCATTTCAACAGATTCTAAATAATCAGATGCTATTCCACAGGTATAGAGACCTGCAGCAGCATTTAATACTATAAAGTTTCTATCTTCATTTTTCTTGCCAGAGAATACATCAATTATTCTCCTTGCACTTTCCTCTGGACTTCCACAGGGTATTATTTTTGAGGCCTCCATTCCAAAATCCTCTGGAGATAGAGTATAGGTATTTAAGGATTTATTCTTAACCTCACATACCTTTGAAGTATCCTTTGGGCTTAATTCATCGAGACCACTTCCATAAACCACAAGGGCCCTCTTAACTCCTAACAACCTTAAGGCCTCTGCAACCTTTTCCACTAAATCTAAGGAATTAACCCCTACCATCTGATAATCTGGATTTGCAGGATTTGAAAGAGGACCTAATATATTAAATATTGTCTTTATGCCCAATTCCTTTCTAACAGGCATGATCTTTTTTAAGGCAGGATGATACCTTGGAGCAAATAAAAATACAAAGTTTGTTTTATCAATCATTTCCTTTGCCTCTTCAGGAGAGAGATCTATTTTAATACCCAATGCCTGTAGGACATTTGCAGAACCACTTTTAGAGGTAATAGATACATTTCCATGCTTGGCAACCTTTATAAAATGGGATAGTATTAGAGATACTGCCGTACTAACATTTATAGTGGAGGAGCCATCCCCTCCAGTTCCACAGGTATCAACTATATTCCTACCTAAATCTACTTTAATGGCATTATCTCTCATGGCCTTTGCAAAACCTGCAATCTCTTGGGAAGTAATTCCTTTGGTTTGAAGTGCCGCAAGATAGGCCCCTATTCTAATATCACTTTCCTTCAATAGGTTATTAAATAATTCATAGGATTCCTCAAATGTTAGATTGTAGTTATCTACAATTTTATTTAGCATAGTTTAGCCTCCACAAAACTTTTAACAAACTCTAAGGTATTATTGGATTTCATAAAACTTGTGCCAATAAGAGCAGCATCTGCATATCTTAGGGCTATTTTTAAGTCATCTATTGAGGCAATTCCACTTTCACTTACAAAAATAACATTCTTTGGAATATACTTGGATAATTTTGCAGTAAGGGACACTGTTCCATCATCACGTTCTAATTTGGATATATCCCTGTTATTTACTCCTATCATTGTTGTATTTGTTTCCTTTGCCATATCTATTTCCTCCCTATTATGTACCTCAAGTAGGGTATCCAATCCATGCTCCAAGGCATAATCAACAAATTCTGTTGTTTTGTCCTTTAAAAGTCTCCCTATTAACAAAATGGCTCCCCCCTCAGCCTCTGCAGTTCTTTCTATCTCTTCCTTTGTGGTTATAAAATCCTTTCTTAATACAGGAAGTTCTGTGGATGCACATATCTTTTTAAAGAGATTAAAATCTCCATTAAAATATTTTTTATCTGTAATGTAGGATATTCCTGCAACTCCCGCATCTTCGTAGATCCTAAGAATATCAATCTCATCTCTCCCCCTAAGCAAATCCCCATATTTAGGAGAATGAACCTTTATCTCAGCAATTATTGGATTTTTATTCTCCTTTCTTTTACTTACTATTGATCTTGCCATATTATACATATAAATCACCTAATATTAATATAAAAGAGAAAAGTAAGATTTTTAAAAAGAATATCTAAATTTTGATATTAGGATTTTTATAAAAAAAATTAAAAAATTTATTATTTATTTTTTATAATATTTTTATTAAGTTTTTATATTTTTAATAATTTTTATTATATTTTAAAATTTTGTATTATTTATTTTTATTTATTTAATCGAGAGTGCTTAATTAACCTATAACATAATATAATCTCAAAAAAATTATAAAAATAAGTGCTATAAAAAATATAGTCAAGAGCATAAGTTTCTTAAATCCACAAATCTAAATATAAAAAATAAAAATAATAAAATAATTATAGTTAAGAACATAATTTCTTAAACTTATAATTTAAATATAAAAAAATTAAAAATAATAAAAAAATAAAATTAAAATAACCCAAAAGAATAATAATAAAATTAATCTAAATCTTAAATATAGAGAAAAAAAATAAAATACTTAAAGACATAAGAGAAAAAGCAAATACTCAAAAAGTAGAAATCCCATATGCCATCCCCTACACGCCTAAGCACTGGAAGTGCAGAGAAAGTCCTTTAAGTAGAGGATTATTACACTATAATAAGTTTAAAATATTATGTGCCTGACTATAAAATAATATAGATCTTAAAAATAAAAAATTAAATTCTTAAAGAAATAAAGAAAAGTAAATACCTAAAAAGTAGAAATCCCATAACCTACTCTCCTTCCCCCTACACCAAAGCACTGAAGTGGGAAACCCTTTAAGTATGCGATCCTATATCCATAATAGTTTAAATTATTATTGACTATAATTTTTTTATTTTTTTATTATTTATTTTATTATTTTATTTTATTTTTTATTATTGATCTTATTTTTTTTATTATTAAATTTTTTATTCTTTTATTATTTTATTTTTTATATAAGGGAAAAAATAAAAATACTTAAAAAAAATAAAGAAAATTAAATACCTAAAAAGTAACAGAAATTCCCTATGCTATCCTCCATCTCCCCACATCCCTAATCACTGAAAGTGCAGAGAAAGTCCTTTAGGTATGAGATTACTACATCCATATGTTGTATATTTTACTAAATGTTTTACTAAACTAATAATATAAAAACATTTTTTTAAGTGTTTTAAAATCTCCTTATTTCATAATTTAAATTTTACTTTTTTAATACATTTGTTATTTTTTAATATTTTAAAGTTAAATTATTATTTATTTTATTTTTTTAAACTTTAAATTATTTTTATTTTTAATTATTTTTTTATTAATGTTATATATGCTTTAAGAAGTAATAAAAATATAAAAGAGTTAAAAGTCCATTATATTCTCCTTAATTACTCAAGTTTAAAATGTTATGTGCTCAACCATAATCACTTACTTAAAGATAGCATGTACTCAATAGGTTTTTTTGCCTTATTTATTACTTCTTCATCTAATGTAATTTCGTATTTTTCCTCTAATAGGCATTTTTCCAATTTTTCAAGGGTTATTTCCTTCATAGGCTCGCAAATAGCATCCTCTCTAAGAGGTATCAATTTTTTGGATTTTCCAATTTTCTCAAGATCTATTCTTAATCTTGTTATCATATCCACTTCCGTACCTATTATAAATTCATCCTTAGGAGAATTTAACACATGTTTAACCATGCCCCCTGTGCTAAAAACATAATCTGCCATATCCTGAACTTTAGGATCACATTCAGGATGAATTAAAACCTCGGCATTTGGGTATTTCCTTTTAGCATTGATTATATCCTCAACTGTAAATTTTTTATGCACATAACAATGGCCATCCTCAGGTATTAAAATTATTTTTTTATTGGATCTCTTCTCTACATAATATCCAAGATTCCTATCTGGACCAAACAATATCTCCTCCTCTTTAAAGGAATTAACAACTTCACTGGCATTTGCAGAGGTACATGTTGCATCGGCTAAGGCCTTTGCTAAGGATAGGGTATTTACATATATTACCACTTTACTATTTTTATACTTCCTTTTACCCTCCAATATAATTTCAGGAGGAAGTTGATGGGCCATGGGACACTCTGTATTTTTTATCTCAGGTATCAATACCTTTTTATCCTTATTCAGTATCTTTGCAGTCTCAGCCATGAAATCTACGCCGCAGAATACAATAATATCTGCATCTGTATCCTTTGCAATTAGGCATAATTCCAGTGAATCTCCTATAAAATCTGCTACTCTCTGTATCCCTTCAGGTTGATAATTATGGGCCAATATTATGGCATTTTTTTCCCTTTTTAATTTATTTATTCTCTCTACAATGTTCATAGTACATCCCAATTTTTCCTTATTTTTCAGATACTTTATAATTATCCCTATATATTCCATTCAAAATCCTTAAACACTCAATTACCATTTTTTTAGATATTTCATCAAGGGTGTAGGGAGTAATTGGCTCCCCATCCCTTATAAATCTTTCACTTCCCACAACAATATGGCCTTCTTCCTTAATATTCATATATTTAACAGGTCCATTGGCATATTTGGCATCTGAAACCTTAATCTTCTCATCT
The DNA here is from genome assembly GCA_019561555.1 of Methanothermococcus sp. SCGC AD-155-C09. Lineage (GTDB taxonomy): Archaea > AGJL01 > Methanococci > Methanococcales > Methanococcaceae > Methanofervidicoccus. The sequence continues at coordinate 38,183 of JAHEQB010000062.1, read as the reverse complement.
ACACCAAAAACCCCATTGGTTCCTATGGTTTTTATGCCTCTCTCCTTACAGTAATTGATTATTTCATGCCTTATAGGTAGGGTATCCCCTCCTGCAATACATATTATGGCAACATCTCCCTTAATTAAATCAAGGTTATTTAGGTTTATATTTTCATTAATCCCAACTATCTTTTCCCTATAGAATCTCTCCACAAACTTAACCTTGTACTCTCCAATCTTTCCTCCAAATTTTCTATGGATTATATCGTTATTATCTATTTTTTCCCCATCATATAGGTATATTTTTTTAGGGCCTCCTCTATGGACTTCAATTAAATCCATTGCAACACGGACCCCTAATCTACCACATCCAATTATGGAGACCTCTCCCATTGGTATTAACTTATTTTCTAAGGTTTTCACATGTTCCATAATTATTCCCCGTAATTATAACTTATTTATAACTTATTATAATCTATAATTTAATCATAATCTAAAATTTATTATCTAATCTATTTAATAATTCCTTAGGGTAGGTTGATAGGGTATTTTTTAATTCCCTTTCACTCATACCACATCCCATCCCAACCTTTTTTGCAAAACTTATATCTATTAAATCTGAAAGGCTATGGGTATCAGTGTTTATCAAAGAGGGTATATTGTATTCCCTCCCAATATTTAAAACATGCCCATTTGTTAAAGAGTGGCCCTTTCTTGAAGTAATTTCTAAGAATATATTATTTTCCTTGATATTCTCTGCACTTTCCTTATCTATTAACCCAGGATGGGCTATAATATCCACATCTTCAGATATTGAAGCGTAATAATTGGTTTTTTCCTCAACAGGTTCCACTATGGTTTCTCCATGGACTACCACAATTTCTGCCCCAATATCCTTACATCTCTTAGCCATTTTTGGAATGGATTTTGGAGGTATATGGGTAAGTTCAATACCAACGATTAATCTAATATCCCAATAATTCTTTAATTCCTCCCTTGCCAAGGTTATTTTTTCTATGAGATCCTTATAATTACTTGCATCCCCATGATCTGTGATGGCTATTGCCCTATGATTTAGTATTTTAGCCCTTCTTATAAGTTCTGAAGGTATTAGTTCCCCATCACTGAAAACTGTATGGGTATGAAAATCATATCTCAAGGTATCACCACGATTATAATTTAAAGTATAATATAAGGAATATGTCTAATATATAAAATCTCACTTATAAAAATTTAGAATATGATTATAAATGTAATTACTTATAAAAATAAAATAATTAAAATAAAATAATAATCTAATTTAAAATATTAAAAATAACATAAGATTTGTTATAAAATTAATAAGACTTTAAAATACTCAAGAAAAAAGTAAAAAAATAAAAATTAAAACTATAGTAATAAGGGTAATAATAATGTTTTTATTTTTGTTATTGTAGTAAAACACATAACATCTTAAATCTATTATAATATAGTAATCCAAATGCTTAAAGGACTTCCTCTGCACTTTCAGTGCTTAGGCGTGTAGAGAGAGGATAGCGGTAGGGAATTTCTACTCTATTTGCTTTTTTTATTTTTTTAAATATTTAATTTTTCCCTATATCTTAGAATTTAGATTATTGATTTCATGTTTATTTTTAATTTTTTTAATTATTATTTTATTTATTTTTTATATTTATTCTTTTTTAAGTATTTTAAAATTTTATTTTTACTTTAATTTTGTTTTTAATTTTTTTACTCTCCCTTCCATATTCCAACAAATAATATATGATCCTTTTCAAAGGGTTCAATATTTACCTCATCAACTATCTCAAAGCCCCCTTTTATTAATATCTCCTTTTGTTCTTTAAATATCTCCTTAGGATCCCTTACTACATCAATACTTCTTGCCTTTATGGAAATCATTCCATATCCATTTTTCTTTAAGAACCATTCAGCATTTTTAACAAGTATCTCCCCCTGATTTGGTTGAGCAACATCCTCAAATATTACATCTACAGTCTCAACAATATTGGAATAGGTATTTGGCATATTGGCATCCCCCAATATTGGTATTAAATTTTTCCTATCCCTACATACTTCCAGAAATTCCCTCATAATTCTTGGCGCAAACTCCACAGAATAAATTGGAGAATTTTCAGTTATATCTGCAACATGTGAAGGAGTAGTACCTGCCGAAGATCCCAAATAAAGAACCTTACTCCCCCTTTTTATTGGCATATTCTTTAATCCATTTATTATGGCAGCAGATAATTTACTTTTATTGGGATTCCATATTCTATACTCTATTCCATCTATCTCAATCAATTTCTCTCCATATACCCTTTTTGATGGGACTAAGGACTTTGTACCTATTCTCTTTATCCCATCTCCAAGATCAATTTCATAAACATTATTAAAAATTTCTTTGATTTTCAAAATACCACCTAATAATTAAAATATATTATTCTTAAATAAGATTAAATTAAAATTTAGAGGAGGTTTTTCCAATTACCTTTCTCTCTTTCTTTTTTTTAGAGGTATTATCTTTATTTTTAATTTTTTTATTTATACTGTTATTTTTATCTATATTCTTATTTTTATTTTTAATATTATTTTTTTTATTTTTTTCATTATCCCCTTTATTCTTAGTTTTTCCCTTTCTCTGGATATTTTTTTCTCTTTTTCCCTTTTTACCCTTTTCTTCTTTTTCTTTTCTATTTTTTCTTTTTCCCCTTACACTTCCTGTTTTTTTCCTGTCTCTACTTACTGGCTTTTTTCTTTTAGGCTCTGGATTTTTTTCCTTTATACTTTCAACCTTTTTACTTAGGGATTCCATAAGTTCCTCTGCAATATAATTTCCAAAAACATCAGCCCTAATTCCTATGGATAATTTACAGGCAAGGGCCCTTGCTACCTTACCCCTAATCCACCAGGGAGAGGACTGAATAAAGGGATGTTGAAATATTACTCCATGCTTAGGAGGTTGTGCTCCCTCTCTTAAGTGTGCAAATAATGCCTTTTCTGCTCCAATTACCTGTATTGTTGAGGCAGGGAGTTTTGATAATCTATCTATTCCCCCTGTTAAACTTATTAACCTTGCTCCTAATGAGGGACCTGCCAATTTTGTTAGATTTGGCGCTATTTCTTTCATTAACTCTTCTAAGTAATCTTGAAGTTTTCTTCTAAGTAAATACATGGATTTTACTTCCTCTGCAAATAATTTTATAATGGATAAATCCCTTTCAGACAATTCTGCCCCCATTGAATTTTTTGCAGCAGTGGATAATGTTCTGGCAAGTTTTGAGGGTAGTGTTTTCTTTAATCTGGTTCTTGTATAGTTTTCCCTATTGGGATATTCCGATATTAAATCCACATAGAGATCATGTTTTTTTATTAATTTATCCATTTCTGGAAAATATAAGGAATACCATTCCCTAAGTCTCTCAGAAAATAAATTTAAGGTTTCATCCAAATCATCCAATGCACTTACAGTCTGTACTATTAGTTTATCCTTTTTTTCAGAGGATTCCTTCATTAGCAATTTTGTAAATTCAGTGGTCCATAGATTTAATTTTTCAATAAAATCCTCGTAATTTTCAAAAACCCCATATTTTTTGCCTATGTTGTATATATTTTCCCTTACAAAGTTCCCAGGGACCGTGGGCTTATCCTCCAAGTATTCTACAATAATATTTTCAAGGGTTATGTTGTTATTGTCGTTATTATTTAAATTCCATTCCTTTTTTAATCTCTCTATTATTTCAAAATTTTCATTTCTTAAATCACACATAATCTTAGGAATCTCATCTTCATTAAATATCTTAAAATATTTTATATCCTCCATAGTTAGATTTTTAGAGTCCTCTCCATATTCAAAAAGAAATGCTCCATAGTGTGTAAATATTAAATATCTTTTAAAATCCATTTTAGAATCACCATTTATATTTAAAAATTTAATTAAAAAAATTAATAAATTAATAATAAATAAATTTAATTATAATAAAATAAATAGTAAATAATAATTTAATTATAGTTTAAAATAGTTTATAATTAAATGCATATCACTTAATTTAAATATAAATAATATAATAGAATAATGAAAGGATAAAATAACAATAAAGAGAATACTTTAAATCCCTCTACCTTAGTCTGAGTATGAAATCTTCATAATATAGTCCTGCCAAAGGACCCCCACCTGCCCCCCAGTGCTTAGGAGCATTAAGAAGAATAATGATAGGGTTTTTACTTTTTATTATTTACTCCCTTTTCAAGTACTTTAAAATCTTAGATTTTTTATAATAATTTAATTATTTTTTATTTTTTATTCTATTAAATAGTCTATTTTTTATATTTTTATAATATTTTTTATAAAATAAATTTTAAATTAATTTTATTATATTTTATTTTTTTAATTATATTATTTATTTTTTTATTCATTATCTTATCATGCCTCTTTCCTTCTGTAATTTTCTTCTTTCTCCCAATATACAATTATCTCCCCTATTTCCTCCAATAGGATTCTGTGGAGTGCCTAAGCAATTCATACATCTTGCCATAATACTTGCCCCTAATGCAAGCCCATCTTCAACAAATACTACGTTATCCTCAGGTTTTTCCCATATATTTAATTCTCCAAGTTTTTCTATTATTAACTTAGGTTTATTTCCAGTTATTCCCGCCCTTCCAGTTATTCCAATGGCACTTTTACTATTTACAATACCTTTGTCCTTTGCTAATTCTACAAGTCTTTTTGTTATTTGGGCCGATACTATGTCCAAAGTATATAATAGAGTTGGAGTATTACTTTCCTCCATTATTTTTTTTCCAATTTCCTCCAATTTTGGAATATCGCTTCCATTCTCTCCAACATCACAACCTATTAATATTGTTCCAGCCTTTTTTGCACTTTCTGGATTTACAGGCACTGTTCCGAATCTCTCCACGTCCATTGGAACCTCACAGATTTTTATATACTTATGGGCCTCTTCTCCATATTTTTCCCCAAGTTCCTTATTTATCTTACCTTCCCTATTTTTTATATCCAATACTGCCCCCTTATCCTTACTTACAAGACCACTACCCCTAACTATTGCATCGGCAATGGCCCCAGCAAGGCCACATAGATTGCCAGTAACATTTGCATAGGGCTTTTTATCATTTGTAATTCTACCTGCAAGGGTTGTACCAAAGTCTATACTCATACAAGGATTTCTGAAATCCACCTGGGTCCATTTTGCCCCAACCTTTATACCTGCAGTAACTAATTCCCCCTCCATTTCATTGGCAACAACCTCCTTACCTGTTGGAGGTACTACTCCTGTTACTGCACCGTCAAATATTATTTTGTCCATTAAACAATATTTATCAAAGGGTTTTGGAAGTTGGTTTTTACTCATTGCAGGAGCCATCTTTGAAGGAGGTACTCCAGCCTTTAAACAGCCATCTGCAAGGGCAACTATCATATTTGATATTTCCTCTGGAGAGGCAAAGCCTGCAGTAACCCCAGTACTTCTAACTACGAAGTGAAGGTCATCCACTGTAAGATTTCCCCTTTTTAAGGCCCCAATTAATACATCCTTAACCATATCTGAAACTGCCCCTTTGCTCAATTCCACTCCCCAAAGGGTCTTTCCAAATACTTCTTCTCCCTTTTTTGGAGGCCTTACATCCCTTGTCATTTTTACATACTTACTTATTATATAGGTAATACCTGTTTCCATGTTGGTTCCTGTGATTATGGATTTTGTAGTGGTATTTCCTAATTCAACAGATGCCACAATATAGTAGGGATTTTTTTTTAATTCTATTAAATCAACATCTTGAGATTTTGCATAGTGTATCTTAGGGCCTTTCTTAAATATTGTAAGTATTTTATCGAGAAATCCCATAAATATCCCTTTAATAATGTTATTAAAATAATAATTATCCATATATAAAAATTATTTAATTTATAATATAATAAATTATCTAAATATAAAATACTTAATTATAAATTATTTAATTTATTCTAATTTTTTTATTTTAAGATATTGATAAAATTAACTATAATAAAAAAATGATCATTAAAAAATAAAAATTTATAAAAAAATTTAAAATATTTAAAAAAATTAAAGACATAAAAAATATAATAACATAAATAAAAATAATAGGGAATATAGAGCATTAATAAAAAGAAATACTTAAGTCCTTATCTTGCCTGATTATGAACTTTCATAATACTATTCCATCAAGGGATCCTGCCTGTTCCCTCAGTGCTTGGAGTACCTAAGAGGGCGATGATAGGATTTTTAATTTTTATATTTTTGTTCCATTTCTATTTATTAAAATCTTAAAATTTATGCTATTTTATATGATTATTCTTTATATTGATTTTAATAGGAACTGTTTTTTATTTTTTATAATTTTTAAGAAATAAATTTAACCAATATTTTTATTCTTTTTTTTAATTATAAAATTTTTAATTTTTTTAAATTTTATTTTATTTATATTATTATTTATTTAATTAAAAATTTTTTTACATTCAATAGACAATGGACAGCCTTCACAGTTAGGATTTCTTTTTTTACAATGGGTCTTTCCCAATTGAACAATTAGGGCATGATATTCCTTATAGATACTTGAGTCCTTTGGGATATTACTTTCAAATATCATGCGTATTTCATCATATTTCAAATTATTATTTATTATGCCATACCTACTAAATATTCTCTTAGTATAACCATCTATCACAAATATGGGCCTATTTAAACAGTATAATAGTATTGTATCTGCCGTCTCTTTACCAATTCCCTTTATAGACAAAAGTTCCCTTCTCAGTGCATATAGATCCTTATCACTCCCTGCCATATTTTCTGTACTGCCGTAATTTTTTAATATATATTCTGTTATATTCCTCAATCTCTCAGATTTTATATTGTAAAACCCTGCAGGCTTAATAAGATTTTTTAATTTACCTTCCTTCTGTAAATCAAGTATCTTTCTTTCATCAAGTAAATCCCTACTTTTTAAAGAATTAATAGCCTTTTCTACATTTTTCCAGGATGTATTTTGGGTTAGTATGGCTCCAACTATAATTTCGTATGGACTCTCAGCAGGCCACCAATTTTGTGGGCCAAAGTGTGATAGTAGTTTATGGTATATGTTCATTAAATACACAGTATCCCTTTATAAATAAACAATAGTTCTAAACTATAACAACTTTAATTTTCCAGTTATCCTCTCTATTCTTTCCTCCCTTTCAGGACCAATTGCAACTGCAGTATAGGTTCCAGGGATTAATTGGGTTTTTCCAGCATCCCTTATTAAACTACAGGGTAATCCATCTATATTGGCCTCTTTAAATATCTCCATAAGTTCCCTTTCAGAATCCACTTTTACTGCAACCTTTTTTTGCCCATCCTTTAACCATTCTTTAACAACATTTGGGCATATCTTTTGGGCCCTTATAAATGCCTCAATGGAGGCATGGCAGGCCTGAACTGCTATTTTTCCCTTGCCCATCTTTAAATCATTCCTAATAACAATAACCTGTTTATACATGCTTTCTCCTTATTTCTTAATAAATAACGGTTATTTTTTTATATTCATAATATTTTTTATATTTAGGGATATTTATAGAAATGTATAAAATTAATTTATTATTTAAAATATAAAAATAATATAAAAAAATAAAATAAGTATAATAAGTATAAAATATTAATTAAAAAAATACTTCAAATCTCGATCTTAACATATTATGAATTTTCATAATGCTATTCTTGTTAAGGATACTACCCTGTTCTTTCAGTGCTCAAAGCATTAAGAAGAATAATGATAAGATTTTATTTTTTATGTGATTCTCTTTCCTTAAATATTTTAAAACCTAGATTTCCTATTTTATTTTAATTATTATTCGTTATTTTTTATTTTATAATCATAATTTATAAATTTTTTTTATTTTTTTAATTTATTAATTAAATAATTTTTATAACATTATCATTTTTTTTATATAATGTTTTTAATAATTTATTTTAAAATTTATTTTAATTAATTTTTATTATGGACATATTATTACATAACTCCCTTAAAGGTGATTTAATGTTGGAAATAAAAGCCAGAGATGGGCTTGGAAGACTTGGAAAATTAAAAATAAACAACAAAACAATTGAAACCCCCACAATAATGCCTGTTGTGCATCCCAATCCAGAGAGGCAAACCCTCCCAATAGAGAAAATTAAAAAATTAACTGATGTAATAATTACCAACTCTTATATAATATATTCCAATCCCAAATTAAAAAATATTGCCGAAGAGAAAGGGGTTCATAAGTTAATAGGATTTGACAAGGTAATAGTTACAGATAGTGGTTCCTTTCAACTTAGCCTCTATGGAAGCATAGATGTGGATCCCTTGGAGATAGTGCAATTCCAAGATAGGATTGGAGTGGATGTTGGAACAATATTGGATATTCCAACGGCACCCTATGTAGATAGGGAAAAGGCTGAAAGGGATTTAGAGGAAACCCTACGTAGAAGTAGATCTGCCATTGAATTAAAGGAAAAAAATAACCTTAAAATACTTTTAAATGGAACTATTCAAGGATCTACCTATATGGATCTAAGAAGGAAAAGTGCTGAGGTTATAGGGAAGTTGAATTTTGATATATATCCAATTGGTGCCCTTGTGCCCCTTATGGAAAACTACCATTATAAAACCGTTGTGGATATTATTATAACCTCAAAGGAGTATCTACCTACAAATAAACCTATACATCTCTTTGGATGTGGCCACCCAATGTTATTTGCCCTTTCAGTTTTACTTGGATGTGATCTATTTGATAGTGCAGCCTATGCCCTCTATGCAAAGGATGATAGATACTTAACTGAATATGGGACCTATCACTTAAAGGATTTAAAGGACTTAAGTAATTTTCCATGTTGTTGCCCCATATGTAATGAGTATTCTCCAAAGGAACTTTTTAATATGGATAAAAGGAATAGGGAGCAACTATTGGCAGAGCATAACCTATATGTTACCTTTGGGGAGATAAATAGAATAAAGGAATCCATTAAAGAAGGTTCCCTTTGGGAATTAGTGGAATTGAGATGTAGAAGTCATCCCAAGTTATTGGAGGCCTATAGACAGGCATTGAAATATATTGAATTTATTGAGAAATTTGATCCAATTACAAAGAAATCAGCATTTTTTTACAGTGGATATGAAAGTATGTTCCGACCTGAAGTAATTAGGCATAAAAAAAGAATACATAGAATAAAATTTGATAAAATATACATCTCCACAGTATCAAGGGATGTAAATAAGCCTTACAGTGAAAATTTAAATAATTTGCCAAGTGATGTGGATATTCTTATAAAGGATGAGGTATTTGGATTGATACCTTTGAATATTGATACCATATATCCTCTATCCCAAAATGAAATACCTGAACTTTATAATATTGAGAGGGAACATAATAAAAAATATTTAGAGGAATTTATTAATAAGTATGGGGATAAAATAATGGATATTAAAACATATAACTATTATACAAATTATTATAACTCCAAGGAAAATAAAAATAAAGTAAATAAGGATATTTTAAGAATAGACAGGATGCTCCAATATCAATATGGATTTAAGATACTTGATGAAGAAATTATAAAAAATATTGTAGTAAAGAGAAGTAAAAATACAGGTAGAATAAGAAATGTACTTGTGATAAAGGAAGAGAATGAAAAGGAGGTTTTATTTACCCTTAGATCCCATGATAATCTTCTTATACCCACAAAGGAGGGGGCAAAACTCCTACATAAAAAAATACCTTTTCCAAAATATAGGGTTGTAGTGGATAAATCTGTTCAGGAATTTGCAAAAAAGGGAAAATCTGTATATGCTAAATTTGTTATTGATTGTGATAGGGAACTTAGACCCTATGAGGAGGTACTTGTTGTAAATGAGGAGGATGAACTTATGGGATATGGTACTACAATATTGAATGGTAGGGAATTAATGGAGTTTAACTATGGTGTTGCCATTGATATGAGGGGAGGAATTGATTAAAAAATATAAAAAAATAATATAATAAAAAATAATAAAAATTATTAAAAAAGTAATTTAAAAATTAAAAATTTTATATTTAAAAAAATAGTTATAATAAATTAAATAATTTAATTAGATAAATGAAATAATAATAAATTATAAAAAAATAAAGAATAACTAAATAAAATGAATAAGAAGTCCAAGTTTTAAAATATTTAAAAAAGGAGAATCACATAAAAAATAAAATCTTATCGTTATTCTCCACGAATGTTCCTAAACAATAGAGGATATGTGGAATTTCTTTACAGAATAGAATAAAAATAAAAGTTCATAATAATCTAAGATGGATTTTAAAGTAATTTTCTTTGTTAATGTTTTATACTTTTTTATTATTATAAAAGATTATAATTTTAAAATTTACATATTAATTATAATTTAATAGAATAAAATATATTAAAGTTTATTATGGGGCATAAAAAATATTATTTATAATAACCCATTAATTTTAATAAACGGTGAAAACCATGTGTGGAATAATAGGATACTTGGGAAATAAAAAAGTTTCAGAAATTCTATTAAATGGATTAAAAAGATTGGAATATAGGGGATATGATAGTTGTGGCATTGCCACTATTGAGGATGATAAATTAATTATTAAAAAGGGGGTTGGCAAGATTGATGAGGTTTCTAAGTTTGAGGATTTTTTAAGTGCCAATGGGCATATAGGGATTGGGCATTCAAGATGGGCTACCCATGGAGGTATTATAAAGGAGAATGCCCATCCCCATACTGACTGTAAGGGGGAGTTGGCCATAGTTCATAATGGAATAATTACTAACTATAAGGAATTAAAGGAGATGTTGATAAAAAAGGGCCATAAATTTAAATCTCAAACAGATACAGAGGTAATTGCCCATTTAATTGAGGAGGAGATTAATAAATTAAATAAATCTAATAGATCAAACATATCAGAGAAGGATTATATAACCTCTGTAAAAAATGCCATAAAAAAATTGGAGGGTACATACTCTCTATTGATATTAAATAAAAATTTTCCCAATCTCTTGATTGGATTAAGAAATGAAAGTCCAATGATTCTTGGGATAAAAAAGGAGGAATGTTTCTTAGGTAGTGATATTTCAGCCTTCTTAGAATGGACAAAGGAGGTTATTCCCTTAGAGGATGGAGATATGGTTATTTTAAAAAAGGCAGATGGCAATAAAGGGAATATATCTAATATATCCTATGAAATATATAGCATAAGAGAAGATAGGGACATCACCCCCAAAAGAAAAAAACTTAGTATAGATTGGGATATAGAAACTGCTGAAAAGGGAGGTTATGAACACTTTATGTTAAAGGAGATAATGGAGGAACCTGAGGTTATTAAAAACTCTGCTAAAATATCCAAGGAAGAAATAAAGGAGTTGGCAAGGGATCTAAAAAAATACAATAGAATATACATTATTGCAATGGGTACCTCTCTTCATGCTGGGATGGTTGGAGAATATTGGTTCTCAAAGTTGAATAAGTTAGTTATACCCTGTGATGCATCAGAGTTTTTAGTAAAGGGCATAGTTGATGAGAATACCTTGGTTATTGGAATTACCCAAAGTGGAGAGACCTACGATACCATAAAGGGCATAAAATATGCAAAAAGTAAAGGGGCTAAAACTGCCACAATAGTTAATGTATTGGGCTCCACAGCAACAAGAATAGGGGATATAAATATTATGATGGGATCAGGTATTGAGATTTCAGTATGTGCTACAAAAACCTATCTATCTCAACTTATGATACTTTATAGACTGTTTATTGAGTATGGAAAAATAATTGGAAAGAATATGGAGATATTTGAGAGGGAGATTGAAAATATTCCAAAGTACATTAGGAATGTAATAGGAGAGGAGAGCAGAAGTAATATAAAAAATATATCAGAAAGTTTAACAGTTAAAAACTACATATTCATATCCAAGGGTATAAATCTACCAAATGCATTAGAGGGGGCTTTAAAGTTTAAGGAAATCACCTACTTACATGCCGAAGGTATGAGTAGTGGATTCTTAAAACATGGTACCATATCCCTAATAGATGAGAACATGGATACTGTTGCCTTAGTGCCTCCCTCCAGTAGTGATCTATTCAATTCCGTAGTATCCAACATAGAGGAAATAAAAGCCAGAAATGGGAAGGTTATTGGAATATCCCCTGTATATATTGCTGTGGATCATTTAATTAAAATACCTGATGTAATTGAGGAGGTTAGCCCCTTTATCTATGCTCCAGTTTGCCAGTTATTGGCCTATTATAAGGCCTTAGAACTTGGTAGAGATGTGGATAAACCAAGGGGACTTGCTAAAAGTGTTACTGTGGAATAGATTATAATCAATAACATAAATTATTAAACCCATAATCCAAATATAAAAAATAAAAACAATTTAAAAAAATAAAAATAAAAAAATAATTTAAAAAAAATTAAAAATAGTAAAAAAATAAAATTAAAATAACCCATAACCCAAAAGAATAATAAAATTAATCTAAATCTTAAATATAGAGAAAAAAAATAAAATACTTAAAGACATAAGGGAAAAAGCAAATACTCAAAAAGTAGAAATCCCATATGCCATCCCCTACACTCCTAAGCACTGGAAGTGCAGAGGAAGTTCTTTAAGCATTTGGATTACTGTATATCATAATAAGTTTAAAATGTTTATATGTTTTTTACTGTAATCCCTACTATTATTAAGGGATGATGGGAACTAAGGTTAAAAATAAATAAAAAAATAATTTAAAAATAATTAAAAATTAAAAAATAATAAAATAAAAATATAATCTGAGATTTCAAAATACTTAAGAAATAGTAAAAAAATAAAATTAAAAGATCCTATATACCTCTTCCTAATACTTATTCTGAGTACTAAGGAAAAAGAGAGAATTTCTTATATTGAATAATAAACTTTAATGTTAATATTATCAATTGCAGAATTCTATTTTTTTATGTCTTTACTTTTTTTAAATATTTTAAATTTTTATTATTTCTTATTTTATTTTTTTAATAATTGTTTTTTATGGGTTCTTTTAATAAAATTTTTTTATTTTAGTATAAAAATAATCATGTCCACGACTATATTACTCCATTTGATTATATTCCCTCTTTAAAATAAGGGCATCATATTCCAACTTAGGACTTTCACAGATTACAGTTCCCCTTACTCCATAATCCTTTAGAGCCTTTAAAAGTGATTTATAGTTAAAATCTGATTCATTAAGGGGTAGATGGTTCTTTTCTCCCCCCTTTCCATATTCAATCCCTGATATATGAATATGCATATCATATATTCCCTTCTTTCCAAGGACACTTTCTATTTTTTCCAATAGGTTGTAAAAGGAATCATAATCATTTATTTTCCCTAAACTTCTTGCATAGAGATGTGGAAAATCTACACAGGGCAATATTCCAAGTTCCTCTGATAGAGATAGCAATTCATCTAAATTTCCAAATTGGCTTATTTTTCCCGTTGTTTCAGGCCTTAACATTACATTTATATTGTTATCTTTGAAGTAATTAATTATCCTCTCTATATTACTTGCTATGGTTTTATATACCTGTTCTTTGTTCATTTTAAGATAGTATCCTGGATGGAATACGATGTTCTTATTGGCATCAGAGTATCTATTGAAAACATTTATTATTTTTCCAGTATTTATTATATGGGTTATACTTCTCTCTATCTTTTCCTCTTCCTTGGCATTTAAGTTTATATAGTATGGTGCATGGGCACTTATTACTATATTATTAGCATGGACTTTTAAATCCTCGGCCTTTTTTTCCTTTATATTGACTCCTCTAACAAATTCCAACTCTATGGCATTTAAACTTATATCTCTCAAAAAATAAAAGGCATTTTCTGTAGTTCTTGGCTTTGTGTTTATAGGTATGCCTGCAGTTCCAAAATTTAACATAATATCACATTAACTTTTATTATTAATATTATTTTATAGGGGTATATATAATTTTATTATATATTTTTTAAATTAATAAAAAAATAAAATTAAAGATTATAGTTAAGAACATAATTTTTTAAACCATAATCTAAAATATAAAAAAATAAAAATAATTAAAAAAAATTAAAGATAAATAAAATTAATAACTTAAATCCTAAAATATAGGAAAAATTAAGTATTTAAAGAAATAAAAGAAAATTAAATAATTAAAAAGTAGAAATCCAATAACTTACCTTCCTTCCCCTACACCCCTAAGCACTGGATGTGCAGAGAAAACCCTTTAAGTATGTAATCATATCTCCATAATAGGTTTAAGTTATTATATCCTTGACTATAATTCTACCCCAAATAAAAATCATTTATGTTCATTAAAAACCTTAATTTCGAATACTTATAAAAAATATTATAAAAATTTTAAAAAATAATTTAAAATAATTAAAAAAATAAAGAATAATTAAAATAAAAGATAATTAAGATAAAAAATAAAAAATAAATACAAAAATTTAAAACATCTGAAAAAAATAAATATATAAAATTAGAAGTCTTTTATTGTCCTTATGTCCTTAAGCACTGAGAGAATAGAGCGGAATCCTTTGATAAGATATATTTAATGGTTCATAATAATCAAGGTGGGGATTTAAAGTATTTGTTTCTATTAATATTTACCTCAATTATTTTTATTATATTATTTACATTACTAAATTAAGTTAAAATATTGTGTTTAACTATAATTATTGTGATATCATGGCTATAAAAGAGTATATGGAATTAATGAGGGTAAAAAACTGTTTATCTGCCTCTATTGGGACAATTATTGCTGGGTTAATAGCCTCAAATTTTGATATCAATTTATTGCCCTCCATATTAATTGCAGCCCTTGTTGTATTTTTAATCTGTGGTTATGGAAATGTAATAAATGATATATTTGATATAGAGATAGATAAAATAAATAAACCCTATAGGCCCCTGCCCTCCAATAGAATATCCCTAAAAAATGCAAAGTTATTTTCATTTCTATTGTTAATAATGGGTTTATTACTTTCTCTATTTAACAAGGTATGTTTTCTTATTGCTCTTATAAATAGTGTTGTACTCTATGTCTATGCTAAGAGATATAAGAAAAATAAAATAATAGGTAATCTATTGGTGGCCTATCTTACAGGATCTGTATTCCTATTTGGTGGGGCCGCAGTTAATAATATGTTAATAACCCTTATCTTATTTTTATGTGCTCTCTTTGCAACATGGAGTAGGGAAATAATAAAGGATTTTGAGGATATGGAAGGAGATATTAAGGAAGGGGTAGTCTCCCTACCAATAAAATACGGGATAAAGTCCCCATACATTGCAGGGATATTACTAATAATTGCAATACTTTTAAGCCCATTGCCATATATAATGGGCATATTTGGGTTATTCTATTTATATAGTATATTTCTATGTGATATAATGTTTATATATTCTTTTATAGGTTTATTGAAGAATCCTTCAAAGGAAAATGCAGAAAGGGTTTCTAAGGAAATTAAACTTATTATGAATTTTATACTTATATCCTTTGTTATGGGGGCCCTTTTAAAATAAAAAATTAATAATATAATTAAAAAAATTAAAAAAATAAAATAATTTAAAATAGACATTAAAAGAAAAAATAAAAATATTTAAAAAAATACAAGAGAAAAAGTGAATATTTAAAGAAATAAAGAAAAAAAGCAAATGTCTAAAAATTAGTAGAAATTCCCTACCATTATCCTTCCTTCCCCTACATTCCTGAGCACTGAAAGTGCAGAGGAAGTTCTTTAAGTATTTGGATCACTATATCCACAATAGGTTTAAAATGTTGTATGTTTTACAATAATCCCATATTTATTTTTATAATGAATATAAGATATACAATTTGATTAATAAATCCTATTATTTTTTATTATTTTTAATAGTTTTTATTAAATATATTAATTCATTTACTACAAATAAAAAAAATAATTTTTTTAATATTGGTGATTATATGCATTGCCTTAAGGTCAATATTAAAGAGGGGGAGAAATTAAGGAGGTATCTTTTGGATAGGGGATTATTAAATAGAGGATATAAATTAAAAAGGGAAGATAATTACATATACCTGCCCATTAAATCAGAGTTTAACAGTAAAGTAAAAAAAGAGATAAATATATTATTTAATGATGTGGAACTTTTGGAATTGGAGGACAGGGAATTTCCTAGTAGATCTCCTAAAAAACAGATAAATTTTAGAGAGTATTTAATTAAAAACTTTAAAAGAGAGATAGAAGAGGGAAAAATATCTCTATCCTATGATATAATAGGAAAAATAGCAATAATCCAAATATCTGATGATATTGATAAAGATCTTAGGGAAGAGATAGGAGTTAATGCCTTAAAATTAATACCCTCCATTGAATCTGTTTTTAGAAGAAAGAGCAGTATTGAGGGAGAGTATAGGATCCGTAAATTGGAACTTCTGGCGGGAAAATACAATACACTAACATTTTATAAGGAAAATGGTTATAGATTATGGGTGGATGTTGAAAAGGTTTATTTTTCTCCAAGATTGGGATGGGAGAGAAAGAGAATTATGGAAAGGGTAAATTCTGAGGATGTTGTAATAGATATGTTCTGTGGAGTTGGTCCCTTCTCAATGGCCTGTAAAAATGCAAAAAAAATATACTCCATAGATATAAATCCCAATGCCATAGATCTACTTAAAAGGAATATTCAATTAAATAAACTTCAAAATAAAATTATTCCAATCTTAGGGGATGTTAGAGATGTGGAGGTAATTGGGAATAGGGTAATTATGAACCTCCCTATGTATTCCCATCTATTTATAGATAAGGCCCTAAGTATGGTGGAGGATAATGGAATAATACATTACTATACCATAGGTAAAGATTTCAATAATGCAATGGATTTATTTCAATCAAAATGCGATTGCCAATTAATTGAGAGAAGGATTGTGAAATCCTATTCTCCAAGAGAGTATGTGCTTGTATTGGATATAAAAATAAATAAAATTTAAGGTTATAATATAATCTCCCTATACTCCTTTGAATCTGTGTCAAATATCCCAATGGTGCCTATGCCCTTTAAATAACCGCAGCATTCTCCAGGGTTTATTACAATAACATCATCAATTTTCTTAAATACCCTTTCATGGGTATGGCCATATACTACAACATCATATTTTTTAGATCCTATTATGGCATCCAATACCTCTTTGTTGGTGCCATGTAAAATAAAGAATTTTAAAGAATCCACTTCAAAGGTTAAATATTCATCTACTTTATTTTCACTATTTATATTTTTTAACCATTCCTTTAATTTTCCCCTTTCCCCATCATTATTGCCATACACTGCAAAAATTTTTGCATTCAATTTTTCAAATTCTTTTATAACAAATAAAGAGACAAAATCTCCACAGTGAATAACAAGTTCCACATTTTCCCTATTAAATATATCCACAGATTGTCTTATATTTACTAAATGGTCGTGAGTATCTGAAATAATTCCTATTTTCATATAATCACCTTTAATTTTTTTTATTTTTTATTTTGTTTTTATTTTTTTATAATGAAATTTTTTATATTAAATTTATGTTTACCATAAAATTTTACTTAAAACATAATTGCTAATATTTAAATATATTACTACTTAATAAGTACTCATAATTTATCCATTATATAATTATTAATAATTCCTTTTATTTTGCTATATTAAATATTTTAGAGGATAAAAAAATGTATAACAAAATAATTATTAGATATGGGGAAATTGGAATAAAATCTAAACACACAAGAAGGAGATTTGAACATATCCTTAAAAATAATATTGAAATGGCCCTTAAAAGATGCAATATAGAGGGTAATCTTGAGATATCCCATAGAAGATTAATTCTAACAGTGGATAGTAGGGATATAAATAAATCCATCTCCATCCTAAGGAGGATTCCTGGCATTGTTTCATTTAGTCCATCCTTGGAGTGTAATTTAAATATGAAGGATATAAAAAAAACCTCTATAGAGGTATTTACTAAGGAGATAATGAAAATCCTTAGGGATAGAAAAGAACAGGAAAATAATATAACCTTTTCTGTAAAAACCAAGAGAGTTAAAAAGGAATTTCCCAGTACCTCTATGGAGATAAATAAAAATATTGGGGGCCACATAATAAAGGAATTTGAAAATATTAAATTAAAGAATGACATATTAAAAAACATTAATTTAAAGGTAGATCTTAAAAATCCCAAAATATACATTGGAATAGAAATAATAGATAGGGCCTATATATTTACTGAGACCTTTAAGGGGGTTGGAGGATTGCCTGTTGGTACTCAGGGAAAGTTATTGGCATTACTCTCTGATGGAATTGATAGTCCTGTGGCATCCTACTTAATGATGAAGAGAGGTTGCAATATTACCTTTCTCCATCTGAAATTAACAGAGGAGGGCCTTGAAAAGGTTAAAAAACTTTTTAGCATACTTAATAATTATGACCCTACCTCCAATCTTGTAATTGTGGATTATAGGGAAACACTTAAAAGAATAGATAAAACCTTAAAGGATATAGGGAAAGAGAGATATACCTGTTTAATATGTAAGAGAACCATGCTTAGGGTTGCTGAGGAATATGCAAAAAAATTAGGTTGTGATGGTATTGTAATTGGGGATAATATAGGTCAAGTTGCCTCCCAAACTTTAAAAAATATAACTTTAATAAATGAGGGAACTTCCCATCTTATATTAAGGCCCCTTATTGGATTTGATAAGGTAGAAATCATAAATATTGCAAAGGAAATAGGCACATACAATATCTCAATTAGTAAAGAGATAAAATGCTTTGCAGTACCAAAATATCCTATTACTCAGGGAAACATTGATGAGGTAAAAAAAATAGAGGAAATTATAAAATAAAGATATTGTACTACTAATTACAGTTATAAACATAAATTACTTATGTTGATAAAAACTTTAATTATAAAAGAATACTCATATAAAAATAAAATAAATATTAAAAAATTATATTAAAAAATTAAAAAATAATATATAAAATAAAAAAATTAAAAGAAATAATAAAAAAATAAAAAATTTTAAATTAAAATATAGATAATCAAAATTAAAAACAATAAAATTAAAATTTAAAATTTTAAAATACTTAAAAAAGAGTAAAAATATAAAAAGCAGAAATCCATCATTACCCACGAATGCTCCTACGCACTGGGAAAGTAGGCAGGATTTCTTTACGGATCTATTATGGAAGTTATATTATTTTAAAAGATTAATAATAAGTTTAAATTATGTGCTTAACTATACTTTTAAATTATATTTAACCTCTTTAAAAATTCACAGGCCTTACAAATATCAGATGCAGATGGACTACCGCAGTATTTACATATATCCATCTCCTTCTCCACAGGTAAATAAGTTAATAGCCTTTCAAAGCCTGAAATAATGGAATACTTTGTTCCTGGATGTCTATCCTCCAATTTGTCCAATATCTCTGAAACTTCACTTCTGTAGGATAGTGAAGAATAGGGACAGGGTTCTTTATGGTACTTAATGCCAATTATATCGGCAAATAGTTTTACCTCATCCTCTGGAATATACTTTAAAGGTTTTAATCTCTTAACAAACATTGGATTATCTGTGTTTTTACCTAAGATTGCCAATTTCCTAATATCTCCCTCAATATAATTCATCATCACCCCCTGGGCAATATCATCTAAGTTATGGCCTATTGCCAAGTAATTACATTTATTATCTAAAGCCATTTTATTTAATATCTTTCTTCTAATCACCCCACAAAAGGAGCAGGGATTGGCTGTAATGTTTCTCTCCTTAGATCTCTCCACTATATAATCCAAGGTACATCCTACATGATCCTCAAAGGTAGTGATATAGTAGGGTATGTTATACTCCTCGCAAAAATCTATAGCCATATCTATACCTTTTTTTCTAAATCCTTCTATACCTTCATCCACCATTAACCCTATAATTTCTGAATTTGGGATGGGATTATAGTACTCCTTTAATAAATAGGCCATTACTAAACTATCCTTTCCTCCACTTAGGCCCATACCAATTTTAATATTATTTTTTATTATACTTTTACCAAGGGTCCTTCTAACCTTCCTTTTTACATAACCTATAAAACATTCATCACATAGGTTTAATCCAGAGTGGCACTGATAGTATGTTGATTCCCTTTTTTTACAGGTGTTGCATATCATAGAATCACATATAATTTAAAGTTTTAGTTGTGGTATATGTGCTTTTTATTAAATAACAGAACTATAAAAAAATTATTCTTCAGGTTCAGGGGTATTTAATAACATCTTATCTGCAACCCGTTGTTGAGTATAATGGACAATATAGTTTAGATTTTTATGGCCAGTCATCTTTGCTATTATTTGGGCAGGGGTATTCATTTCTGCATGATATGTTATAAAGGCATATCTTAGGGAATGGGTATTTATACCATAGTGTCTCTTAAGCCAGTTTGATAATCTTATGGAGGGTTTTTTAACATTTTTTAATTCCTTTAAAATTGGCTCTATTCTCTCTAAATCCCTTTTTGTTATTGCCCTTGGCAGTGTTATTTTTCTATATTCTTCCTTTTTTAATTTCTCTATTTTTGCCCAACCCACAACTGTATCATTCCAATTTATTTTATTCCTATTCTCATAGAACCATAGAACACCATCAACGGCCTCTCCAACCCTACAACCGTTTTTAATCTGTATTAAAAATATTATAAGATAGGCATACTTTTTTAGGTCTTTTTTATATAGTATCTCTTTATTTTTTATATTTTTAAATTCATCTAAAAACATTTTAAAGGTTTTCATATAATCCAATCCCATATCCCATTTTTCCCTTTTATTATCTATGTTATCCCTCTTTTTTAATTATATTCAAACATTTAATATTTTAAACTGATTAACATAAAATAATAATGATAAAAATAATTAATAATTAAAAATAAATAATAGCATATTAAACAGGAAAATATTTTAACTCCCCTCTTAACCTATAAAGTTAATAATTTATACTGTAAAGAAATTCTCCTACTCCTCCAGTGTTTAGGGGCATTCGTGGAGAGATAGATGACAGGATTTCTACTCTTTATGTGATCACCCTTAGATGCTTTAATTTATTTTTTTATCGCTCTTAAGGTTTGTTTTTAAAACAAAACTTATATTAAAAATTTTTAATAATTTTATTTTAGTTATTTTTATTTTAATAATTTTATTTTTTATAAGATTTTTAATGAGAATTAGTTTTTTTAGTTTAAATAACTTTTTTAGGATTATTATTATTTATTTCCAAGTGTCTTAAAAAATTATTTACTATTGCAATGGAATACCTATTTTTGCCTATAACGATTATTTACTTTATTATCTATATGCTTAGTTAATATATTTAAACTTATGTCTTTAAGTTTTACTTTGGTAAAAAATTTTTGAACCTAATAGGTATTTTGTGGTCCAGTATTATGATAAAACTAAATATATAAATTTAATAATATAATATAATTAAATATATTAGTTTTTATAAATAATAAAAAATTTAAAAAAGTTATTAAAATATAAATTGGAATTTTAAAAAATTATTTATGGCAAAATAGCAATAACTACCTTAATTCCCATTAATAATTCTCAAAAAAACAAAAATTATGAAAAGATTTTAAAAAAATAATTAACATTAAAAAAATAATAAAAATAAAAAAGAATAAAGTAAAATAGATAATCTAAGAATATTTTTTTAAATTATCTTATTTTTATTTAATACTCCATAATAATTAAAAAATTAAATTAAAACTTTAAATAAGTCTTAAACAAACTATTTACACTAAAATAAACCATTATAATCCTTATTAGGAATCCCCATAAAAATAATAATTATTAAAAAAATTAAAAAAAATTATTAAAATATAAAAAAATAATAATTAAAAAATAAAATAATAAATAATTAAAAATAAGGTAATTCAATGATAGAATTAAAATTCCACCATTTCTTAAAATGGAGTGAAATTGAAGAAATCATAAAAAAGGGTAAAAACAACATGGTTGTAGTAAAATTGCCAAATAGCATATACCATAGTAAAAAGATGAAATATAAAATAGAATATATGAAGAAACACCACATAATTGTAGAGATGGAAAATGATAAAAGGGGGAGACATAAAAAAATAGATGATAACATAAAGGAAAGGATATTGGAGTTATATAGGGAGGGTTATTCAATAAACAATATATCCAATATATTAAAATTGCCCAAAAGCACCATATTTATCAATGTAAAGGATGAGATAGGTATTATATCAATGGAAAGAAAAAAAGAAGAACTTACCTCATTAATGTATCAGTATAAGGAACATCTAATCATGGAGAACATTTATGATAACTATTTAGATACCCTATTTTCTGAATTAAAAATGTATATAGATGAAAACAATCTTGAAATGGCCCATATTAAAATAAAGGAAATATCCAATTATACTAAAAAACTTAAAAAATCATTATAGTAGGTGAAATATTGCGAGGATTTTTAATTGGAAGATGGCAGCCCCTTCATAATGGGCATTTAACTATAATAAGGGAGATAGCCAGTGAAGTAGATGAACTTATAATAGGCATAGGCAGTGCCCAACGAAGCCATACAACTAAGGATCCCTTTACAGCAGGAGAACGAATAATGATGATAATTAAAACCCTTAAAAAATATGATTTTCCATACTATGTAATACCCATAAAGGATATTGAGTTTAATGCTGTATGGGTATCCTATGTTGAGGCATTAACTCCTCCCTTTGATGTGGTATATACAGGTAATCCCTTAGTAAGGGAACTTTTTGTGGAAAGGGACTACATTGTCAAAAAACCTAAACTATACAATAGAAAGGAATATTCAGGGAGCGAAGTAAGAAAAAGAATGATAAATGGGGAAGAATGGAAACACTTAGTGCCCAAGGAGGTTGTTGATGTAATATGTGAAATAGATGGAGAAAATAGAATTAGGCGCTTAAATAAGTCTGATTGTGAGGTATAATTATATTTTTTATTTCATTATTTTTAGGTATAATGGTCTGTAGTCCTATAATTCCCATTGGATTTGCTACTTTTTAACACTCTCTATTTTAGGGATGTCATTAAGTAAGGTCTTTTAAGGATCCTTTGGCCTTTTATAGGTTTTTATATACTATTTTCCTTTTTAGGTAGATTATTATTTTATAAATATTTTTTTATTTATTCCTTTTGTTTATTTTTAATTAATTTTATTTTTAGGCATGTTCAGATAAAGAAATATAAGCAAAAAAAATATAAAAATTATTATAATAAAAAGAAAGACAAATTGTTAAAATAAATTTAAAATTAAAAATCTCTTTAAATTTTTTTTATTTAATATAAATTATTATTTTTTTATAATTATTTTATTTTTTTAATTCTTATTTATGGGCATTAATATTTTTTTATTATAACTTTATATCAATATTATGTCTTATCTGGACATGTCCATTTTTTTAAAAAATAATTTATATTTAACTTTTAAATTAGATAAAATTTTAATTACCTATTTTATATACCATATTTATATTTTAATTATTTAATTTTTTATTTTGTTATTAATTTTTCTAATTATTTTTTTAATTTTTTATATTCTCTTATTATCTCTTTTATTATAATACACCATTATTTTACTTTTTATAGTAAAAAAAATAAAAAAATCATGGAATGAATATTCTTTTACATTTTGGACATATTATTTTATTGCCAACATAGTGAAATACATTACCACAGATACATTTAACCTTTTTTGTATTCAATTCCTTTAAGTCTATAATTGTATATCTATATAAATCCTCATCATTTAAATCCAAGGGCATGGAAAACACCATATTTATTAATAATTTTAAATTAAAAAACTAATGACTATAACTATTATAGAAATAAAATATTTATATTAATTTAAATATTTTTATAATAAATTTATAAAAGATAAAATTTATAGTTAAAAACATAATTTTTTAAACTATAATCTAAATGTAAAAAATTAAAAATAAATAAAATTAAATAACCTAAATCCTAAAATATGGGAAAAAATTAAATTTTTAAAGAAATAAAATAAGTAAATATTTAAAAAGTAGAAATCCTAATGCCACTATCTATTTTCCCCCTATACCCCCAAATACTGAAGTGCAGAGGAACTTCTTTAAGTATGTGATCCTATATCCATAATTAGTATAAATTATTATGTCCTTGACTATAATTTAAAAAAATGTGATACTATGAAACATATTAAATTAAAGGGTAGGACCATCTCAAAGGGTCAAGTTGAAGGAGAGGCAATAGTATCCCATAAACCCATATCCTTCTTAGGTGGAGTAAATGAGGAGGGCATCATAATAGACAAAGAAAATGAATTATACGGCAAAAGTATAAGGGATAAAATATTTGTTTTTCCAACAGGTAAAGGCAGTACTGTTGGTTCCTATGTTATATATGCCCTTGCAAAAAAAGGTATTTTAAAGGGAATAATAAACAGTCATTGCGAGGTAATAGTTGCCACTGGAGCAATACTTGGTAAAATTCCACTGGTGGATAATATAGACATTTCCAAAATAAGTGATGGAGATAGGGTTATAATAAATGGAGATAATGGAACTGTTGAATTATTTAAGGAAGAATAGAGGTTATGAAATTATAATATCACTACCAATGGAATAACCATTATCCTTAATTCTTTTTAATACATCCTCCCAAGAGGGTAAATTAGTTTGACATCCCTTTTTTTCTACAACAAAGGATGCCACAGTGGATGCCACAATTCCACAATCTTTAAGATTATAACCCTTTAAGTATGCACTTAAAAATCCTGCCCTATAACTATCTCCTGCTCCAGTGGGATCCTCCACATTTGCAGGTATTGCAGGTATTTTTATTTCACTATTGTTTTGATATAGAATACTTCCATCCTTTCCATAGGTTATTACCAAAATAGGCACCTTTTCTTTTAAATCTTCAGGATCAATTTCTAACAATTTTAAGGTTCTTTTATATTCATGAATGTTCATAAACATAAAATCCAAATTATCTATTATTGAATAGATGTCATCTTTACTATATAATGGTAAATCCTGTCCAGGATCAAAGGATACCATTATATTATGCTCCTTGGCACTTTTAGCACATTTTATATTAAACTTAGGATCTCCTGTGGCCAAATGTACAATATTCCCATCAAATGTTGGAGGCTTTAACTCGTTGTAATGTTTGGCTGCCCCCCATAAAAAAAAGGTCATTTGATTGTTTTCAGGGTCGGTAAATATCCATGCCTTGGGAGTTTCCTCTTCATCGGAATGATATACTGTTGAAACATCAATATTTAAATTTTTTAAATAGGAGTTGTATCCTGAAGTTACAAAGTCATGGCCCACACAGGATACAATGCCAGATTGCAATCCTAACTTTGATACTGCCACAGCCACATTACAGGCCGCCCCTCCATAATACTTTTTAACTGAGGGTATTTGAATTGAGGTATTAGGTTCAGGAAATTTTTTAACATTAAAAATATAATCAAGGGCTATATGTCCAACAGATATTATTTTTTTACAACTTTCCCCATTATTATCCTTATCTTCCATTTAATCACCTTTATAATTATTACAGATTTCTATGCATTTTTTTAAATCTATTAAATCCTTATATATTGCAGAGCCAATAACTACCCCTTCAACTCCCATATTTCTTAATTTTATAAGATCATTGTATGAGGTAATGCCTCCAGATGCTATAATTGGTATGTCAAGTTCTTCCACTAACTTTTTAATTACTTCAACATCTATGCCCTTTAATAATCCCTCAACATCCACATTTGTAAATAGAATACTACCTGCCCCCTTTTCCTCTAAAATTTTTCCAATTTCAACTGGAGAGTATTTTGTTTTTTCCTTCCATCCCTTTATTACCACCTTTCCATCTTTTGAATCCAATGCCACCATTATTTTTTCTTTATCTATATGTTCCGATAGGACCTCAATAAACCCTGGATTTTCAATTGCCAAGGTACCCAATATAACCCTTTCCACTCCCATATCTATTAGATTTAAAACATCTTTAAGGGATCTTATACCTCCTCCCACTTGTACCGGAACCTCTAATGAATTAATTATTTCCCTTATAATCTCTTCGTTGGTATTTTTTTGATATATTGCCCTATCCAAATCAACAATATGGATCATTTGTGCCCCTTTATTGACCCATTTTTTTGCTACATCTATGGGATCCTCCAATTCTATGAGTTTATTATTTGGATTGCCCTGTATTAGTTGGACACATTTCTTATCTTTTATATCCACTGCTGGAATAACCATCATTTTCCTTCACCATTTATGTGCCTATGTAATAAATTAATAAAAAATAATTAATAAATGGTAAAATTATTTAATTAAAAATACTATAATAAATTATCTATATTACGGAGTGTGTCTAACATATAACTTCAATACTTATTAATAGTAAACTATATATTTAAAATATTGCCAATAATAATAGTATGTTAAAGAGATGGGATACTAGAAATACAACATAAAATTAATTTTAGAGGTATTCGACTGGATTAATGTACCATTTGAATCCATAGGTATAACAAAAGAGGATTCACAATATAAAGGTAATAATAAAGGGGATTATAAAAGAATTCGAAAAATTATCCCTGAGATCTGCAGAGATAAGGGTAAATAAATTCTCGGATTGAGAATTGATCATTCTGTCCTACACTTCTGGGAGAAAAAACTATCTCCTTATATGGAAAAATAATTAATATGGTTCTGAAAAAACTCCATAAATGACATATTCTAAAAGTTTTATAGATTCTACAATCATTAGGAATAGAAAAAAAAGAAGAGATTAAATACATGTAATAAGTAATATAAAAAAGAGTCTAAAACCCTTTTCGGATCGCCGCCTCCATAATGCTTACGAGACTGAAAGTATTAAAAAACTGCCAGAAGGAAAGGGATACTTCTACGCTGACGGAGCATACGATAGTAAAAAAGTTTTAAACACTATTGTATTAAAGGATATTTACCACAGGTTAAACCTAGAAAAAACAGAGCAAGGGGATATGGAGCAAGAATTAGAGATAAAATCTTCGATAAAAATGAATATAAAAAAAGAGGAATTTGTGAGGGGTTCTTCGGAGGTATAACGAACCCTTTGGGGATAGAATCCCTTGTTTTTTAATGGAACCTTATATATGCACTNAGGATTTTAACAAGGATTTATATATGAGATGGTATGTTAGACACACTCTTAATTATAAAATAAAATATTTTTTTTATTAAAATTAAATCTTTTATAAATTTTTTATTTTTTTAAAATGTAATGGCCTGTGATTTCATAATCTTATGGGCCTGATATTTTTTAATGTCTGTCTTTCCATATGTGTTGTAAAAATAAATTTTTTTAAGAAATAACGTTTTTTATATATATTTTTATCCTCTCCTTATACCTATTTTTTTCTTAAGTATTTTTTTATTATTTCACAAGTGTCTTTTTCTATTTATTTTTATTTTTATAATAATTCTTTAAAATTAATTTAATTTTTATATTTTTATTTTTTTTTTAAATATTTTAAATTATTATTTAATTATACCATTTTTGCATTTAAATCTATTCCTATTTTATGAATAACTGTTCAATATAGTTAATTTTATATACCAGTTTTAAACCATATTTTTCTCGTGGGAGTTAACCCCATAATTATAACTATTAAAAAATTAGAGACTTTGATAGGTGAGTATATGAGGAAGAATATATTTCTATTTCTACTATTGGGCATACTGTCCTTAACAGCATGCCATGGAGAAAGTATTGACATTGCAGATGTCCATAAAAACTTTGATACTCTAGAGAAATCTGGGGAGAAAGTGAATGTCACTGGTATTGTCACAGCAAAATTTAACAATAATTTAATAGTAATCCAAGACGATACAGCAGGTATCTGGCTATATAAAAAAGGAATGTTTTCAGATGTGGAAGTTGGTAATAAAATAAACGTTGTAGGAACAGTAGATACGTGGAATGGATTAAGGCAAATAAAACCTACCAACATAAGTATATTAAGCGATAATGAGGATTTACCAGATCCAAAGATTATTCAAATTAGCGATTTAAACAACGAAAATTTAATGGGAACCTTAGTAAAATTGTATAAAGTTAAGGTTACAGATGTGGACGGTAGAGAATTTAATATTTCAGATGAAACTGGAGAAATTGGAGGATATATTAAATACGGTAATAACCCATTAAGTACTGGAGATATTGTAGATCTTACATCCATTGTAGGATGCTATAACAATATACAGGTAAATCCAAGAAGTAATGAAGATATTGTAATATACCCTAAAACAGAGGCAGTAATAGATATATCCTTAGGAAATGTAACCTTCATAAACAATAAAACATTAAGATTCAGTTATGGTATTGGAAGTGGAGCATTCTATAAGGAGGGAATAATCTATGCCATTACAGATAGAGGGCCAAACATTGATGTTGAGGATTCAGAGGAGATATTGGGAGTGGATGCAGAGGAAGAGTATAACTTAAGTGAAGATGGAAAAATATTCCCAATTCCAAACTACACTCCAACAATATTCTTAATAAATGCCTCAAATTATGAGATAATAGGAAATATTACTTTAAAAGACAGAGATGGAAATGGGATTACGGGATTAACAAACCCAATTAATTCAACAGAATTGGCATACGATAGTAACTTTAATCTATTGAATCATGATCCCAATGGAATTGATTCCGAGGCAATAGTGGTACTATCAAATGGAAGTTTCTGGATAAGTGAAGAATATGGTCCAAGTATATTATTAGTTGGATCTGATGGGAAAATAATTAAAAGAATAGTTCCTGAAGGATTGGAAGGACACTACGCCAATGCAACTTATGATGTAGTTGGAGGATTGCCCTCTATTATATCTAAGAGGCACTTAAATAGAGGTATTGAGGCACTTGCCCTATCTCCTAATGAAGATTATTTATACTTCGCACTTCAGAGCCCAATAGACAACCCTGATGACGACAACTATAAAAATTCAAGAATTATTAGATTGTTTAAATATGATTTAAGTAATGAAAAGGTTGTAGGGGAGTATGTATATACCTTAGACACCCCTGAAACTTTCATGTTGGATGATACCACCAAACAAAAGAAGGTAAAATTAAGTGAAATGGTTTGTGTAGGGGATGATGAATTAATTGTATTGGAAAGGGTATCAGCAACTACAAAATTGTACTATGTGCAACTAAATGGAACAAATATATACAATACAAAATGGGATGATGAAAACACTCAAAATCCATGTTTAGATGAATTGAAGGTAACTGACTTAAATAACCACAATATAACTCCTCTCCAAAAAATACCAGTATATGATAATGGACAATCCAATATAATATTACCTAAGAAAATAGAAGGGGTTGCAAGAGATGGCAATACTTTGTACTTATTGAATGACAATGACTTTGAAATAGAAGGGGATAAATCCACAATTTCAAAGATAAGAATTGCAACACCTACAACAGGGGGAACATCTGCAGGGGGGGGCATCTGCAGCACCTAATATCTCACAAAACTATGGAAGTATTTACTTCATACATCTCGCAGATATTCACCTATGTGATGACAATGAAATTGGTGAGGTATTTGGGGGTACAGTACCTCCTGTAACTACAACAGAAAGGGCAATTGAAGAGGTAATAGGATTCGAACCTGAGATAGTTATACAGACTGGAGATATTGTAGCATTGGCAGAGGAATACGATCTAGATACTGATGAAAGATGGTATGACTTGGTAAATACTACAATATACACACCTATAAAAGAGGCAAATATTCCATTCCTATTTGCTCCTGGAAACCATGATCCAGCAGGAATCGAAATGGACGATGTAGATACCTCTGATCCTAGATACGGCGATGGATTACTTCTAAGGTATTTAGGTGAAGGTAGAGATACTACATATTACTCATACAACCATGGAGATTACCATTTTGTAGTTATAGATCCGGTGGAAACAGAGGAAAGTGGATACAGGGTAGTTAGATTACCTGGAGAACAGTTGGACTGGTTAGAGAGTGATTTAGAAAACAACAGTGATAAGTTTATTATCATAGGTTACCACCAACCATTAGCTTCCTGGGAAGATGACTCCTATAATGGGTTTTTAAATGTAATCTCCCAATATAATGGACATATAATGCTCGTTGTAGGGCACACCCATGACAACAGAGTAATATACTGGAATGGTATTCCTGAATATCAGGGAGGGGCAGTTTGTGGAGATTGGTGGCAAACTGGTAAAACACCTGATGGTAATCCAATGGGATATGTCATATACTACATAGAAAATGGTACTATCTACAGATTCTACAAGGGAATTGGCAATACAGAGCAGATTAATTTACTCTCTCCAAGGGACGTTGTATTAAATGGCACAACCCCAATTGAATTGAATGTCTATTATGAAAATAAAACTATAGTTAATATAACCTATAAGATAGACAATGATAGTACAACATATCCTCTTAACTTCACCTTGATCAATATTACAAAAACATGGTGGTACAACGCCAAGGGCAATATAATCATAACTCCCGACATGTTAGATGACAGAAAACACAATATAACAATAATTGTTACAGCAGAGGATGGAAGTACCTTTAACAGGACATTCCACCACAAGTTCTCAAATAATATCATTATGAACGTCTCTGAGATAATTGACGATACTAACTTTAATGATTACTATGGATTATTTGCAACAATAAATGGAACAATACCAATGGTTTCATCCAATGGAAATCTGTTTATAGTTAAAGATAAAACAGGAAACATGGTAATATGGGCAGGAGACTGTAAACATGAAGACTTCAAGATAGGGGATCAGGTAATACTAAGGGGGCAGATCACCCAGTTTAAAGGTACTAAAGAGCTGAAATTAATAAGTGGTTCCGATGTGGATGTATATGGAGTTGGAGATATTTCCTCAATATTAATAGTTCTTCCAAATATTGAAACGGCCTATGAAAACTTTAGTGCCTTAGAATATGGATATGTTGAGGCAACAGGGATTGTAACTGCTGTATTTGGAAATTTAGTGGCTATTCAAGACGACACTAGAGGTATTGAATTGTGGTTAGGGGAAATAGACCAGGGTACCATTAATTTGGGAGATGTAGTCACCATAAGGGGGCAATTAATAAAATACAACAACATGGTAGAGATCGTTGCAGGATTGGATGAGGATCTAATAATAAATGGAAGTGCAACAGTACCTGATCCAAAGGAGATCTCCATCAATGATATTCCAGATAACTTAGGAAACTTAGTTACAATAAAGGACCTAACTGTAGTATCAGTGGATAATAGAAAAATAATTGTAAGTGATGGAATAAATACAACGGTGCTATACTGTGGAAAGGCACGATTCGATCCTTCAAGTATAGTAAGTGTTGGAGATAAAATAGATGTAGTAGGTATAGCACATCTCTATGGTACCTTATATGAAATACTTCCAAGAAGTGAAGAGGATATAATACTTTCAACAGGCAGTAATGGCGAAATTATCACCCTTAAAAAGGGATGGAATACCATATCAATACCTCACAGAGCAAACATATCCTTCAGTAATCAAGAGGCAGTAGCATCTATAATAACCTACTACAACAACGACTGGTATTACAAATCTAATTTGGAACCACTCTATGGATACTATATCTACTGTAACAGTAGCACCCACATGAATATTAAATACATTACTCCAGAAGAACCTACAGCACCACCTACAAGGCCTGTATTCAAAGGTTGGAATCTCGTTGGAGTAAATCCTGGAAAAAATGATATCAATGGAGTAAGATTAAAAGACTTTGTATTGCCTGTAGAAAATTCATGGATAATGATACTTGACCTAAATGGAAATCTCTACACCAAGAATGATTATATGTCCAGTGCATTACTTTATCCTTATGATGTATATTGGATGTATAATAAAGAGAATGATATATTACCTGGAAGAAATTTGAATTAATTATTTAATTTATTTAAATAATATTTTTTTTATTTTTTTATTTTATAATACATTATACGGTGAATTTATGAAAAATACTGTAAAAATATATATGTTAATTTTTACTTTAAGTTTTCTATTAGTAAATTGTACTTTAGCCAGTGATGCTACTCCCCCTCAATTGCCTGCCCAATACTATGGAAAGGTTATTTCACCAAATCCCTTAAATGGATATATTGAAGTAAAAATAGGGGATAAAAACTACGGTTCCATACCTTTAGTAAATAATACCTTTGGAGGTCCTACTTATTCAGATGGAAAGTTATTAGTATATGCACCAGGACAGGATGGCACAGAGGTTAAGTTTTATCTAAATGGTGGTATTCTACTTAACACTTCAGATAATATATGTTATAATACAGGAGATATTAGATATATCAAGTTATACTACAACATAGATATTGAAAAATTGGAAATTCTAAATAAATTTATAGTACCGAATGATGAGGAAAATATGCTCAAAATCATCGATATTAACAATATATCAAACTATAGTATAGGGAATTTAGAAATATTGGAGATATCTTTAAAAGATATGAATAATACATTAATTATTCCAGTTGTTAATGAGTCCCTACAAGTAAATTTTACTGAAATAATTGAAAACATAAACAAAGCCCTTGAAGTGGCAAAGGGTATCCAAAAGAAAATAATCAAGGATGAATCCGATATAAAGGAAGTAGTTAAAAATATTGCAAATAACATTACACCAGTATCGTCTTTAAACTTTAAAATAGAAAATATAACAGAGAAACCACCTAAGAAAGTAGGGAACAAGGTAATATCTACCATATCCTTTAAGGCGGTAAATACCTCCTCCCAGAAAGGATTCATAACAGTCTGGATACCAATAGGTAACATGACTGTTGAAAATATTACAATATATAATGGAACCAATACCACAACCTTAAAAGAAAATTACGAAGATAGCAAAATAGGATGGTATAGATTACTCACTGATGGAGTATTGGAGATAACAGTAATAAAGGATCCTGAAATAAATGTTACATTATTTGCAAATTTATCTAATTCATCAAATGAAAGTAGTGGCCCCTCAGGATCGGGAGGAAGTGATACATCCTCAGGAGATAGTAGCTCCTCAGAATCAGGGGATGAATCATCCTCAGGAAGAGAATCTTCAGGATCAGGAGGAGGTGATACATCCTCAGGAGGTGGATCGTCCTCAGGATCAGGAGAGTTCTACTCAGATATAGCCTCAGATATTAAATCAGAGAAAATAAAAGAAATAGTACATAAAGCAAAAGTAATAGTAGGTTCAGAGATAGATAAGGATCTCTCAGCAAAGGACTTAAAAACAACATTAGACCTAACAAATAAACCCCTTGAAATAAAAGAGGATTGTATTCTCATAGGAGGGCCAGTGGCAAACCCAATTGTGAATAAATACCTCCAGGTATTCCCAGTTAAGGTAAGTAATGAATATCCAGGAAAAAATAAAGGAGTAATTCAAACACAGAAAATTAATGGACATATGGTTATCCTCTTAGCAGGCTCTGATAGGTGGGGTACCAAGGCTGCTGTGGAGTACTTTAAGACCCTTGAAGATATTCCTGAAGAACCAATCTTTGTAGAATGGAAAGATGAAAAGGCTTTTAAAATAAATAAACCTTAATTAATATTTTCTTTTTTTAAAATTTAAAATAAAAATTTATAAAGAAATTTTTTATATAATTTTTTCTATTTTTAATTTAAAATTTTTAATAATATAGGATAATTTAAAAATTTTAGTTATAAGTAATTTAAAATAAAAAATAAAGATATCAAGATGAAAAAATATAAAATTTTAAAATACCTAAAAAAAGTAAAAACATAAAGTAGAAGTCCTGCTATCTATTCCCCGTGTATGTTCTTAAGCACTGGGAAAGAATACCTCTTGATAGTACTACATTATGAACCTTAGTTTAAGATAAGGTAGAGATTATATTATAGTAAAATTCTATTACTATTCATCTTTTATTACATTATTTATGTTTGATTATAAGTTTAAATTTTATTTGCATGACTATAATCAAAAAAATAATAAAATGTCATAGTATTAAAAAATTTTTAAAAGAAATCTCCCAATTTAGATTGTTTATTTTTATCATTTTCAAATAAATTATCAATACTTTCCTTAATTAACTCCAATCTCTGTTTTATATAATCACTTGCATTATATTTTTCAGCCATTTTTTGAGAGACTTCCATGTATTTTTCAACTGCTCCTTTGGATACTGTTAATATTAACTTACTACCACACTTAGTACATACTCCCTTTAAAGGTACCCTTCTATACTTTGCTCCACATTTACATCTAACCCCCTGTCGTGAAAAGGCCCTTAAATTTCCAATTAAATCTGGGATAAAGTGGGATTGGATAACCTTTTCAGCAACATCCCTTTCATCAGCGGCTCTTATCTTTTTTGCAACTGCCAATTGGGCTTCAGTTTTTTCAAGCATTGTTCCTAAGGTTTTATAGGCACAAACCAATGGACCATTATCTATCTTTGTAGTTTCATGGGTATATCCAATTCCTTCATATTGGGAGGGCTTATCCAGTCTATCCTCAACTGTTTCTATTAATTCCTTAATGTCCTTTGGAGAGGGCATTTCAAGGGATTTTTCATAGAACTCCAAGGGATATTCCCAAAGGGTATCTAAGTTATGAACTTCGCCATCAACCTCCTTTGGATCAAGAAGGGTTGTTAATACAAGAGGGGCATCCATCTGGCCCCCCCTCTTATCAGGTAGGTACTTTTTAGAAAAATTTAAAAATGCATCTAAGAGTAAAAATATACCATCTTCGTCTCCATCACATTGGTGGGTTAATATATTTGAATTTACAATAACATTGTGGTATTTTTTTGCATTTAGGGAATAAATATAATTATGGGTGGATTTAATAATTTTTTTATTTTTAACTGGAATTATCCATCCAAAATTATTATTAAGATTGGATGTTTTATGTTCATTGTGATTAAGGTCCTTAGTATCTGGAATATCACTATCCTTTGATATTATTTTATTGTATTCATCAATGTCCAATAAAAACCCATGTTTTTGATATTCATAGTATGGTTCAATAAAGTGGCCTAAGATATTAAACTTTGAATTCAATAGAGTATCCATATCCTCTAAGTAATCCCTATCTCCCATTAGTAATACTTTATCCTCTAAGTATTTAAGATTTTTATTAATTTTTAACCCTTCAAAATATGATGAGAGTAATAATTTAATTTTTTCCCTTGATAATTTATAGACAAATGAAGGTATTCTTTTAATTTTTATATTTTCTTTTGAATGTATCTTTATTTCTTTAAAGAAGGTATTTAAAATATCTGATTCTATTATTAATATAATTTCAGAATTGTTTTTTCTTTCTGTAATATTATAGTGTCCAAATGATTTAATTAATTTTTTAATATTCTTAGCAATCTCATTATTGCATTTTGAAAATATTATATTATTTTTATTATTTATTTTATTATTTTTATCATTATATTTATTATTCTTATTATTATTTTCATTATCCATATAACCCAATGCCAAGTAGTACCCAATTAATTTTAATAGTGCATCAATATCAAAACTTCCATTAATACTTATACCCCTCAATTCATTCCCAATATCTTCTCCCTCTAAGTTTAGT
Organism: Methanothermococcus sp. SCGC AD-155-C09; assembly: GCA_019561555.1. Lineage (GTDB taxonomy): Archaea > AGJL01 > Methanococci > Methanococcales > Methanococcaceae > Methanofervidicoccus. Next base: position 2,398 of record JAHEQB010000062.1, on the reverse strand, counting down.
TTAGGAATTAGCATTAAATCATTTTCATTAACATCCATGGCATTCTTTTTTATAAATTTATTACTCTCCTTAAGATATACTATTACTGGATGATCTGGAGTGGTTTCAAAGAACCTGCCCCCTTGAAGCTCTATATATATAATATGATTTTGAGAGGGAATCTTTAAGACCTCCTCAATATCTGTTAAAACTACCCTATGTTCCAATGTATCAAAGGAATAAACCATTATTTTATTATTATCTTTTGATACTCTTCTAAGGTAGGCACAATTTTTATACTCTTCCTTTTTTTCATCATAGAGATTATAAAGTTCCTCAATAGTTATTCTTCTAACCTCTCCATTTATATTTACCAATATCCTTGTGTTTCCAGGAAAACAGTTTCTTCTTTTTGAGGCATGGAAGTATGGATGGGCATATCCAACATTGGCATTACAGTACCCAATAATCCTACCTACCATCCCAGCAGAGGTATGGGGAGCCATTCCAATAACTAAATGTCCAATTAAATCCTCTTTATTTTTTACATTATAGAATCTTTCCCTTTTATAAAATTTTTCAAGTAAGTCATCTATGAAGTTTGAGGCATTTACAAAATACTCTGCACAGGCCTTTGGAATAATAACATCCTGCACCTTTAATTCAATAATCTGATTTTCATCCTCTATAGGATTACCATAAATATCCCTTTCATATCCCATTTCCCTTAACTTTTCAATGGATATGTTTATCTCACTGGGTTTAAAGTGAGTAATGGGAACATCTGTACAATCAAATCGAAGGGTGCCATCTTTAAATACATATACATTGTTAATTGCTCGTAGTATTCCCTTTTCAAGGGGTTCTGCTATTTTATCCTTTGAAGTCATTCCCTTAATACATTTAACATCCCCAGGTTTATTTATCCCTAAATTTTCTAAGGCATTGTACCAGTATTCCTTTAATGGGGCCTCTATTCTATTGGGTCCTGATAGAGTTACAGTAGTGCCACAAAATGGACATTTAGGATATAAACTTATTTTTCCACAGTTTGGGCATCTTCCAAAGGATACTTCAATATTATCTGTTTTTCCCTCCTCTATGGCTTTATTTATTAACCTAACTACATTTCCTGCATTACCTATTGGGAAGAGGCTATTTACTGGAGGTTTCATTTTTCTTGCTGCAGCCTTTTCAGGTCTTCCCATACGGGCTCCAATGTATATGTAGGCCTTTCTTCTGATTTCAAAGGGAGATAGTAAATTTATAAAATGCAAACTATTTTTTGATTTTTTTAATAAATTTTCAATGTCCTCATTATTTTCCTTAATCCTGTCCCTTTTATTATCAATATCATATCCCAAGGAGTAGAGTAATGGATAGTATTCCTCTATTTCTATGTATTTATAAATATTAGAATTTTCTTCCATTCTTACAACATTATGGCAACAACCTATCAATTCCAAGGTTCTCTTGGATTTTACATGTTCCTTATTTTTTTCATCATAGGGTATTAGATAAACATCCCTATTATGTTCCTCACTTACTTCTTTTATCTCTCCCTTTAGTATGTAATTTCTAAGTGTTGCAATATCCTCCTTTGTTATATCATGCCAATAATAAGTATATTTAGGATGTAATGGGGTGTTAGTGTCCATTGCAAATTTAACAACTTCCTTATGATGGGGATTTTTAATAAACTCATTACTATATTCAATATTTTTTGAAATAAGTATCTTTTCATACCACTCCTCACACCAAGGACTTGGTAATATAACATGATTATTTTCAAGGAAGTCTCCATAATTTACTAATATATCCCCTAAGAATAGTATTTCCNCCACAGAATCCCTGTATTTTATGGCTTTATCTATGGTATCAATTTTTATTACATTTCCATTCTTTAACTTTACTATGGGGGGCTCTATACTATCCACTGGAACAACACAGGTGGCCTTTCCAGGCCTTTCAGTTTTTAATTGAGTACCTACAGCCATAAATTCATCCACTAAATACATTAGGGCAGGATGAAAGCCATCTGTGGCAAATCCTGTATTTCTACTTCTTCCATATCTTAATCTAAATCCCCCTGTTTTTGAGGGGTGGGCAAAAACTGGCCTACCTGCAATTACCTCCCCTATAAACTTAGTAATTGCCTCAACTTCAACATCCATGTATGGAGAGTCTTCTTCTTCCTCATCCTCTTTGTTATTCTCTCCTTTAAGGTCCTTTTCTTTTGTATTATCCTCTGNTTCCTCTTTTTTTTCCTCCTTTTTTCCCTTTAATTCCTTTAGCCATAGAGGAGGGAAAACAGATAATATTGAAGTATCCTTTGGAAGATGCCCAAACTGTGGAAAAATAAGTTTATATCCTAAATGTCCATTTTGTGGCACTACTGTAACTCTATCAGGACCCAATA
>JAHEQB010000061.1 GCA_019561555.1 Methanothermococcus sp. SCGC AD-155-C09 | reverse complement strand
GAGATTGGAACACCCAGGCTTTGTCTGGAGTGCCATAGGTGTTGATATCAAAGAATGTTTAGCCATATAGTTAGAGAGCTTTGTAGCATTCTATAATCTTTGGAGGTCATTGATTTGATAGTTCTTTTGACAATTTATTAACTTGACAGTGCCTATCGTAACCTCTGTCAGCCTAGAGGTATCCTCTCCCTCGGCAATCTTTTAAACTTTAGTCTCAGAAGCATTATAGAGAGAGCAATCAGAAAGGGGTTCTAAGTTCTTTGTTATATCTAGATATTACATGTATTTCAATCCCTTCTTTTTTTTCTATTCCTAATGATTGTAGAATCTATAAAACTTTTAGAATATGTCATTTATGGAGTTTTTTCATAACCATATTAATTATTTTTTCCATATAAGGAGATAGTTTTTTCTCCCAGAAGTGTAGGACAGAGTGATCGATTCTCACTCCGAGAATTTATTTACTCTTATCTCTGGAGATCTCAGGGATAATTTTTCCAATTCTTTTATAATCCTCTTTATTATTACCTTTATATTGTGAATCCTCTTTTGTTATACCTATGGATTCAAATGGTACATTAATCAGTCGAATACCTCTAAAATTAATTTTATGTTGTAATTTCTAGTATCTCATCTCTTTAACATACTATTATTATTAGCAATATTTTAAATATATATTTTACTATTATAGGTATTGAAGTTATATGTTAGACACGCTCTTTCCCATCAAAAATAATATATACTAACCACTAACTTATATAAAAATATGACGCCAATAGAAAAATACACAAAAAAGATAAACAAAATAAAAGAGTTAAATAAAACCAGTTGTAGATGAATACTATCCCTTCTAAGATCAATAGGGAGACAATATCCTTGCATGACCTTTTAACTTTTAATTCTTGCATCTGCACTTTAATGGGGTTATAAAGCATTCTTATACTCACTTTATTGAAGAGAAACTATTCCCAAAATTAGATATAATAAATTATGAGAAACTTAACAGGTACGAGGAGTTGTTGTACAAGGTTTTTGATTATATACTTGAGAAATCTCAGGGGAGAAATAAAGATCGTTGATGCTAAATTGTTGAAACTAAGGAATTTGTAAAATCTAATAGATACAAAAAGAGGAGAGGGTCTAGAATAATAAGAGAAGAGAAGTCAATAGGATATACTCTATCAAAAAAAGATACTACAATGGTTACAAGGTGACCTGTGTAACAATAGAAAGTATTTTAAATTACTTTAAATCAAAATGGGAAAAAAATTATTTAACCATACTCAATGAAAAAATAAAAGATTTAGTTGAATAGTTAAAGGAGAAATTTTTATAAATAATAAAAGGCATATAAGCAAAGAGTTCTCTAAAAAAATTAAGAAAAAGGACGTTACATTCATTACAATAAAAAGGAAAATCATAATGAAGAATGAAAAAGAGGTTAAATACTACAGATTCCTCTCTAAATTGAGAAAGAAGATTAAACACTTTCCTTTTTGCAGATGATTTATTAAAATTTATAAGAACTGTGAGCAGAAGAGGTCTGGCTGTTAAGATCATTTTTAGCCTGTTATCTTTTAGTTCTGTAGTTATGTGATAATGAAAACTATGGACTATAAAAAATATTTTAATAATATAAAAAATGGATATTATGCTTATAATACTTGTGGGTCTTCCATCTGTAGGAAAAAGTACCTTTTCAAAAAAATTATCTAAGGAACTTTATTTTAAGGGCATAGATAATATTGTATTGGGAACAGACATCATAAGGGAGTGCTTTCCAGTATGGGATAGCAAATATGAAAAATATATTGTGGATACAACCTATCAATTAATAGATAGTGCTTTAAAGGAATTTTATGTAATTGTAGATGATACCAATTATTATAACTCAAAAAGAAAGGATTTAATAAATATTGCAAATAAAAATAATAAAAACTATGTTATTATATACCTAACGGCTCCAATAGATGTATTAATAGAAAGGAATAGGAAAAGAGGGGAAAAGGTACCTACGGATTTAATAATAGATATGAGTAATAAATTTGACGAGCCAGGGAGAAAGTATTCCTGGGATAAACCAGATATTGTAATAAATACTGAAGAGGATATTGATTTTAGCAGAATAGTTAATATAATAATGGAAAAAGGTAAAAAAATTAAAAAATCAGACAATAGGTCTATGGAGGAAAAATCTAAGGATATTATTCATAAAAAGGAAAACCCTACTTCAACTAACAAAATTCTATTGGATAGGATTGATAAAATAACAAGGGAAATAATAGGAGAATATATAAAAAAAGGCATAATTCCTAAGGATAAAAATAATATTAAAGTATTTTTAAAACTTAGAAAAAAATACTTAAAAAGTTTAAATTTAAAGAATGCATATATGGATAAAAATTTTAAAGAAGAGGAATGTCTAAATAAAATAAAAAAGGAATTTATATTATTTTTAAATAATAAACTAAAAAATTTAGAGGATAATTATGAAAAAAAATGAAGTAAAGGAACGGGTATTAAAGGGAAGTAAATCTATTGAGGGCTTAAATGTAGAGGGCCCTTGGTTAGAGGAGAATATGGATTTATCTACTATTTTAAAAAAATACTATAAAAAAATAGGATTTCAAGGAACCCATCTTGGAAGGGCCATAGAAATATGGAAAAAAATAGAGAGTATAAGAGCAGCAAATAATGATGAAATAACTGTGTTTATGGGATATACCTCCAATATGGTATCTTCTGGGTTAAGGGAGATCATAGCCTATCTTGTAAAGCATAAAAAAATAGATGTAGTAGTAACCACTGCTGGGGGAGTAGAGGAGGATTTTATAAAGTGCATAAAGCCATTTCTTATTGGAGATTGGTATTTAAATGGGGCTAAACTAAGGGAGGAAGGCATAAATAGAATAGGGAATATATTGATTCCAAATGACAGATATGTTGAGTTTGAAAAATATATGAGGGAATTTTTTAGGAATTTAGAGGATAATCAAAGGAAAAATGGAAAAATAATATCCACAAGGGAATTTTGCTATAGATTAGGGGAGTTAATTGATAAAAAATTTAATAAAGAGATAAAGGAAAAATCCATACTATATTGGGCCTATAAAAATAAAATACCCATATTTTGTCCCGCCATAACTGATGGCTCCATTGGGGATATGCTATATTTCTATAAGGTGGAGAATAAATCAAATTTAAAAATAGACGTAGCCGAGGATATTGTTGAACTTAACAATAGGGCAATTTATTCCAAAAAAACGGCCTGTATTGTATTGGGGGGATCCCTTCCAAAGCATAGCATAATAAATGCAAATCTCTTTAGGGAGGGCACTGACTATGCCATATACATAACTACGGCAGTTCCTTGGGATGGATCCCTCAGTGGAGCCCCTCCAGAAGAAGGTATATCCTGGGGAAAGATTCAGAAAAAAGCAGATTATGTAGAGATATGGGCAGATGCTACCTTGGTATTTCCCATATTAACCTACTGTGTATTTAAATAGATGAAAATAATAATTAATTAAAAATATTAAAAATTATCCCTTTTTAAATCCTATTGCAAATCCTGCAGCAAATCCTGCACCTAAGGATATGGAATGTATCAGTCCCACCATTTGACCCCCAAATGATATTAGAGAACTTTCAAAACTTCCCAATAACCCCATAAGTGCATCAGTGTTTATAGATATTACACCAAGTTTTGCTAAGTAAAGCAAACTTAAAAGGTACAGGGCCAATAGGGCAACCACTATTTTAATAGCCACCTTTACTCCCCAACCTATGATGGCTCCACTTATGAATCCAACACCTAAATCAGGTAAAAATTGAGTTATATCCATATAGTTTCACCCTTCTAAGGTTTTTCTTCATATATTTCAATATCTTTTAAGTTTTCCAATTTGTTGGTAATTATACATACTGTACCATACTTTAATTCCTTAGTACATATATACTCTTTTGTAATATGTCCTTTATATGTATGATGGTACTCCTCAACATACCATCCCTGGTGATTGTATTCCTTAACCTTTTTTAAGTTAATACTTATATTCTCCCTGTTATTTATCATAGTTAATGTTGCATCCCTGTCCAATGGTGGTGTATAGATTATCATATAATCTAAGTTCCTAATATATTTATCCTCCTCATCATTTTCCCTGATCCAATCTCCCTTAACTTTAACTGTTATAGGTACATAACTTAAGTTGAGATTTGTTAATTTTTCAATATCTGATGCACTTGCCTCCAATACTATGTTGATGACTATCATATCCTCCTCAATTTTGGCATTGGATTTTTTAACTTTAATACCATTAATACTTTTTAATCCATTTATTAACTCTACAATTGTTTTTTCATCCTCGTTCTCTTCATAAGATATTTTGTCCTTACTTATAGCCATATTAAAGTATGCTATGTTATTACTGCCAAATTTGGCACATAGTATAGTGTCATTAAGATACACTATTAAATCATCATAATCTTGAATGAGGTATTTTCTCCTATAATCCTTTTCAGGAGGGCCCCTATATTTAGAGTTAATAAATAAAAATCCCTTTTCTGGATGGATATTTTCAAGTTCTTCAGGGAATAGGCTCAATATTTTAACCAATTTTACAATAGGCCATAATGGGGTCTTTATTGCTATTCCCCCGGTGTCTCCTCCATCTAAGTAAATCCCCCTTATGGGATAAAATAAAAATGAAGGAATATCTTCATTGATATATATTTTAAAAACTTCAGGTAATATGTCATTACCTACATATATGAACTCAGGATATGGGCTATTATCTATTACTATCATACTGGAGGGTTCTTCAATATTAATTAAGATTATGCCCAGTATAAGAATAGATATTACTAAAAATACAGTTAATAACTTGTATTTTGAAATGCTTTTAATAGTATTTAGTTTAAACATAATATCATTTTTAATTTTTTTTACAGATTAAATACTATTTATATTCAAGCACATAACATCTTAAACTTATAATTTATAAGGATATAAATAATAAAATAAAAATAATAAGGAGTATAGAAGATAAAATAATGAATAAAGATACTTTAAGTTTTTACCTTGAATATAAACTTTCATAATATATCTTTATTGAGAATTATCCTTTCTTCATCTTCAGGAGCATTTAGTAGGATGGAATTTCTACTCTTTATGTTTTTATCTCTTTTTTTTTAATAAGGTTTTTATTTACTATAAACAGTTATATTTAAGATTATAATTGTTTTATATATTTTTTATGGTAATCCCTCTCTATATTAACTATATCCCATAACACATACTACAAGGTAGGATATATTTAAATCCAGAACTTCCTTTAATTTGCATTCAATTATCCTCTCATTGGGATAGGTTAAATTTTCACATATTATTATCTTTTTATTGGCATCAATGCCATTTTTTATTAAATAGGATATGTCTTCCTTTAAGTCCTTACTTGGTAAAAAAATCACTTTTTTATTATTTTTAAGTAATTCCAATAATAATTTTTTATTTTCCCCCTTACCATGGAGGGTAAGTATATGGTAATCCTCCCAGGAGATTTTAAGTTTGGAGGCCACAACTTGGATAGATGAAATACCGGGGATCACTTCTATATCTTCCTTTTTTACTATATTGTACTTTAATAGGGTTTTTAACAACCCACTAAAGCAGGGATCCCCTGTTGATAGTATTGCAATACTTTTATTATTTTTTTTACCATATTCTATAACTTTTTTTAAATCTTCTATGAGGTTCTTTGATAAAATATACTTTTTATTCTCCTCTATGTCAAATAATTCCAATGCTCTTTTACTTCCAACAACAATATCTGAACTTTTTAAAGTATTTATTGCATTTAATGTGAGGTATTCTCTACTTCCAGGGCCCACTCCTACAATATATATTGCCATAATTTAACCTTTTGATTTTAATAAATTAAATAATTAAAAAAAATAAAATGATATTATATTTATTTAAACAAAATAAAATTTATAAAAAATAATTAAAAATTAATATATAAATAAATATAAATAACATATAAACATTTTAGTTAGTTTGAAAAATATATAAGAAAATTTTTAGAGACTTAAAGAATAATCAAAAAAATAGGGAAATAAATTTGACATATCCATAAAGGATTTTGCTATATTAATTTTCCTTATCTTCACAATTACATACTAATACATTTCTTTTTATCTCATTATGGGTACCAAATATTATTGGAATACCTAACTCCTTCATTAATTTTTCAGAGAGGCCCTCAAAATCTATGTAGGGACATTTAGGCTCCCCTAAGGAACAGTTTGCTATATGAATGGCCTCTGCACCACAGGAATTTTTAAGGAGTTTTATTCTTGAAGGGTATCTCTTACCAGGGCATCCCCCACAGTTTGTAAAGGCTACTAACTCCACATCTTTGTATCTTTCAAATGCTCCACTTTTTTCATTTATGGCCTTGAAGCAGGATACACAGGCTTCTTTCCCTGGGCATCCAATTTTGATCATTTTTTCACAGGCAATTATTCCTATTTTCATACTATCTCCCTTATCATTTTTTATTTTTAGGGAATTATTTTGTATAATCCATCAATTCCTTTTTAACTTCCTCTACAGTTGGTATTTTACCTTCAAATACTACAACATCATCAAAGACCACTCCTGGAGTGAGCATTACCCATTCAGATATCTCATCAATATCCTCGATTTTTAAGATTTCTGCATCTATACCTAACTCCTCAACTGCCTTCTTGACATTTTCATAGGTTTTTTTACACTTGGGACATCCTGTTCCCAATACCCTAATTAACATATTATCACCCTTTATAATCCCAACCCTTTCCCATCCCTTATTTTTTATCAAGTGCATAATATCTTAAAATATGTATTCATTCCCTTTCCAAGTATTTTAAAGTTTATTTTACAGTTCCACTTTGATTATTTCTTATTTTATTTTTTTAACTTTTTAAATTATCTATTATTCTTTATTTTAATATTAATTAATTTTTATTATTATTTTTATTAATTTTGAATTATTAATTTATTTTTTAATAATATCATAGTCAAGGACATAATAATTTAAACTTATTAGGGATATGGGATCACATACTTAAAGGATTTCTTCTGCACATCCAGTGCTTAGGAGTGTAGGAGAGGGGAGAATAGTAATAATATGGGATTTCTATTTTTTAGGTATCTACTTTCTTTTATTTCTTTAAATATTTTATTTTTCCCTATATTTTAGGATTTAGGTTATTAATTTTATTTATTTTTAATTTTTAATTTTTTTTAATTATTTTTTTATTATTTTTATTTTTTTATATCTTAGATTATTAAGTTTAAGAAATTATGTTCTTAACCATAATACTATTGAATGTATTTTATCCCAATAAAATCCCTGTAACATATCCTGCAAATGTTGAAAGTATTACTGCAAGACCTAAGTAGGTAATAGCCCTTGCACCTCCAAATACCTTTGAGATTGTAAGTACTGTAGGAATACTTAAACTTGGCCCTGCAAGAAGTAGAGCCATGGCAGGCCCTACACCCATTCCCAAATCCATTAGGGTTTTTACAATAGGTACCTCAGTTAGTGTTGCAAAGTACATAAGGGCACCTACAAGTGAGGCTATGAAATTTGAAAATATGGCATTTCCACCTACATACCCACTGATATACTGGGGCGGGAGAAATGCACTTATTAAGCCTGCAATAGATACCCCTACTATAAGGAGAGGGAATAGCATCTTAGCCAAGATATAACTCTCTAAAAGCCAGGCCTTTATCTCCTCAGGTTTGTACCACCTCGTTACAACCACCACCAATATTATAAGAAGAATGGCTGTAATAATATGTTTAGTTAGAATCCCATCATAAACAGGTATATTCAAGGAAGGTACAAACTTTGGAGAGGCTGTTATGGTGATTAACATCAACAATTGTATAAGGAAGAAGATGATAGTTTGATACCAAGGCCTAAAGGTGATATTACCAACATCTCCCTTAATACTAACTCCCTTTTTCTCTTTATCTTCCCTTTCAAAGAGGAACTCCATAGTGAGCCCTATAATTACAGAGAAGGCTATTGCATATAGTGCCCTTAGGAACCCAATATCCCATCCAAAAACTGCAGCGGAGTAAAATACTGCAAGAACATTGATGGCAGGTGCTGAGAATAGTAGGGTAGTGATAGGTCCTATACTTCCTCCCCTCTTGTAAAGACTTGAGATTAGGGGTAGTATGGTACAGGAGCATACTGCAAGAACACACCCACTTATGGCAGCAATGAGATAGGATATTCTCTTTGGAGTATTTGGACCAAAATATTTTAGTATGAAACGTTTATTTATAAGTACAGAAATACCTCCTGCCATAAGAAAGGATAGAGTTATGGCTATTACCCTATTAATACTTAAATAATCTAAGGTAGTAGTTATTATAGCATCTAAGGCATGGGTTAGTATTCCCATTAAATCCATAGGATCACACTCTATATCTTTTTATTTTTTTAATCTAAGAATTATTATATTTATACTTTTCGATTAATTAATACATTGAAATTTATTTTAAAAATATTTAAATATATAAATTAATAGGAAAATAATCTTAAACATAAATTTATTTAGAAATATATATTAAAAATCCATAAAAAATAAAAATAAAATTATAATAAAATAATAAAATAATTATTCTATGTTTGAAATTACTATTTTAGTTAATATTTTACTTAGATATGCTGCTCTCTTAGGTTTTATTATTATTGAAGAGTGTTTGTTATCATTGTGGAATCCTATTAATATGGAGGCAGTTCTTTTTTCATCAGCAGGTAGAATGGCAATGGATATTCTATTACCATTACCTGCAAAGCATGTACCAACATCCTTTATTTTTTGTAGCATTATGCCTTCTCTTTTAAACTCCCTATTTACATTTTCTGCAGATATTACTCCACTATCCAGTAAAGTTATTAATAGAGAGGTAGTTTCAATATCCATATTAGTTGAGGCAAGTTCTTTATCATTTTCATCCACTAATGCTAATTCAATTGTCTCTTTTCCAGGATTTATAGTTAAAGATTTCCCCTGTGCACCAGATACTATCATTCCTTCACCTTCTATTTTCTTCCATAAACCTTTTTTATATGAGATGGTTATTAAATACTTCAAAAATATAATAATTTTTTAATATATATAGGTTATGCTTTTTTTAATTATTATTTAAATATTTTATTTTATAATATTAATATATATTTCATATTTATGTTTTATGTGTTTAACTTGCCCTAATAATTAATAACTCCTAACAACATTGAAGTAGAACATAAATATCCTACAGAAGCGGTTCCAACATTCCAGAGCCCTCTTCCGCCTCAATCCTTCAGATACCCCTCTTTCCTGAGTTTAACTGCGATTTATAAGAAAAAAATTCTTACCCTGCTTAAAGGATGAAAAGAAAGACAATTAGATTCCTATCTTCAATGTTTCCTTTTGAAATTAATATATGGTTCTTTAAGTAATTTATTAAGTACTTTTATGATATATCCATATGCGATATAAGATAATGGATCAATATTTATATATTTATGTAATTTTTATAATTATTTAGACATGTACTATAAAAATAAATAAAAAAATAAACTATAATGAAAATACTTTTTATTTTTTATTAAATTTCATTTTATTTGTTATTAATAACTATTTATTGTTTTTAATTATCATAATTAATATTTTTTTTTAATTATTACCAATGGAAATGAGGTTTTAAGTATCATACTATTAAATATCCAAAATTTTCTTTAAATCTAAATTATCTTCTATAATCTTTGCCAATTTTTCCATATTATGTTCAAAGGTATTTTTATAGTTATCCTCTTTTATCAATTCAAGGTTTTTTCTCTTTCTCACTATATTAATTAAATAATTTCTAAATTGATAGTTATCAAGTATCCCATGGAAGTAGGTACCAATTATATAGGCTTTATTTTTATTATCTTTTTTAATAGTATCCTTATTATTCCTTTTATTAATACTATCAACATTATCAATATTATCAACCTTAGTATTTCTTTTATCCCTATCCAATATCTTTATAGCCCCATCTAATCCATCTCCACAATTTCCAAAACCCTTTATTAATTTTATAAGTGGCTTTTCTGAGGATAAAGTAATACCCTCGTGGAGTTCATATCCTGATACCTTGAAGGTTTTCCCACATATCTCCAAAATGCCCTCTGAATTTTTTATGGCCTTTTCATTCCCAAAGAATGTTTCAATATTTAATAATCCAAGTCCCTCAATGGTACCCACCTCTCCCTCTGTATAATCCTCATCTACCAATCTTTTGCCAAGTAATTGATATCCTCCACATATTCCAAGTACTATGCCTCCCTTTTCTATGTATTCCCTAATTTTTTTATCCATTCCATACTCTTTCATTAAACTCATCTCAAGGGTGGAGCATCTTGTACCTGGGATTATTAAAATATCCCCAGTGATATCATCTCCAAAATCTATAAATCTTATAAGGGCATCATTGGATAGGGCATCAACATCTGTAAAGTTTGCAATCTTTGATAATTTTAATACATTTACCTCAATGGGACTTTTTATGTTCCCAAAAACCCTTCTACTTTGAATACTTTGACTATCCTCTTCAGGGAGCACTAAATCTTCGTTATAGGGAATAACTCCTAAAACAGGAACCTCTGTAAGTTCCTCAATTTTTTCAAATCCCTTTTTTAATAAATCAGGATTTCCTCTAAATTTATTTATAACAAATCCCTTTATAAGTTTTCTCCATTTATTGGGCAATAGGCACATGGTACCATATAGGGATGCAAAAACTCCCCCCCTATCTATATCAGATACTAATATGGCATCCCCATTGGTGATCTCTGCAATTCTTAAATTGGCAATATCATCCTCCAATAGGTTAATTTCACAGCAACTTCCAGCCCCCTCCATAATAACATAATCATAATTCTTATCCAAGTAATCAATACTCTCCTTTATTTTCTCTAAAAAGTAATCCTTATTTTTCCTATATTCATTGTAATCCATATCCCTATAGGGTTTACCATGAACTATAACCTGAGATATAAAATTCCCCTTTGGTTTTAATAGTATGGGATTAAAATGAATGGAAGGTTCTACTTTTGCCGCTAAACTTTGAGTGTATTGGGCAATGGCTATCTCCCCCTCTTCCTTGGCAACCCTTGAATTTAAACTCATATTCTGGGATTTAAATGGAGCAACCCTATATCCCTTATTTGCAAGTATTCTACATAATCCTGAAACCATTACCGTTTTTCCACTATTTGAAGAGGTACCCACTACCATTATAAACTTTGCCATTATTTCACCAAGTTCTATAGTCCTATGATTTAGAATAATTATTATGATTTATAATTCAAGAGATAAAAAAATAAACATTAAAAGGGAAGGGATAATACAAAAGTATAAATATTATAGTAAAAATAATAATATCTATTGTTAAATTATCTTTAAATATTATTTATTTAAATTTTCCTTTAAATTATTTATATAATAATCAAAAATGCATTTAAGATAAATATTAACAAAAAACTTAGGGTGATAATATGGAGAATGAAATTGGACAATTAATAGATACATTATGTGATAAGGAGTTAATTATAAGGGTAAATTTAAATAAAACCCTTAAACTATCAAAATTCAATATAGGTTCCTTGGAATTAAATGGAGAGTTTGGTATAAGTTTTAGGACCATAACTGAAGAAGAACCTATTGAAGATACTGCTGAAAATAAACAATTAAATGAAGTTAGCAACATTGAGATAGAAAAAAATAATGAAAAGGAAGAAAAAGAAAAAAATAATGAAGAATTAATGATTAAACAATAAATTTAAAAAATTTTTTATTTTTTTATAGTTTTAAGCAAAATAATTTATAGCAATAAAAACTTTAATCCAAGGAACATAATAAAAAATAAAATAATAATTTAAAAAAAATAATAAAAAATAAAAAGTAAAAAAATATTTACATAAAGTATTACAATAAAAAATAAAATAGAATAAATAAAATAAAAATAAAATAATTTAAAACTATAATACCTAAAAAAAGTAAATACCCAATAAGTAGAAATCCCATCTCTATCCTCCCTAAGTGCTCCCAAGTACTGAGAGGACAGATAGAATCCTTTAAGAGCGGCATTATGAAAGTTTCATAATAATCTAGGATAGGAGAACTTAAAATATTTCTTTTTATTAATTTTTTATCCTCTAATTTGTTATAGATATATGTTTAAGGATTATATGTTTAATTATATATTTATTTATTTAATTTATTAATTTATTTAAATTTTAATAATAAAATACATCCTTTAAATCAAGCACTATCCATAAAATTAAATATATAATTTTATTAATTATATGTATTTGTTCTAATATATATGCTTTTTTATTGGATTTAAATATATATTAAATAAATACTTTCTATAATATATAACTTAAAAAATTTAAATTTAGGAGATATTATGGACAACTATCTAAATAATGTGTTTATAAAAGATATTATGACAACCAATGTAATATATGTTAATCCAGAAGAGGGAGTAATTAAAGCTTTTGAGATACTTTTAAAACATAAAATAAGTTGTTTGCCTGTAGTTAATGAGGATAAAGAAATTGTTGGAATAGTTACTACTACAGATATAGGACATAATTTAATAGAGGATAGATATACCCTTGATACTAAGATTAGTGATGTTATGACAAGGGATGTAATTACCATAGGACCAGATGAGCCTATAATTAATGCCATAAAAAAGATGGAGGAATATGGCCCCAAGGGAGAGATTATCAATCAATTGCCTGTAGTGGATGATAACAATAGATTAATTGGGGTTGTATCTGATGGAGATATAATAAGAGTACTATCTAAATATTTAAAATAAAAAAATAGTTAAAAAATTAAAAAAATAATTAATTTTATTCAGTATATGTAATATTCTCATATTCAAGGGCACTTTTTATCATTACATACTGTATAGATACAGGTAGTGGATGGCCTATTTTTACCATTTTTCCTTCTTTATGTTGTTCTTTTATCCAAGTTATAAACTCATCCCAATTATTTGCAGGAACATCCTTTCTTACAACAACGGCAGAACCTTCACTGTTAAGGGCACATACTATCTTTCCTTTGGTACCCTTATCAATAGAGAATACTGCTGGAGGCACCCCATTAAACCCTACATCTATTTGATTCTGGGCCATTAGGGTCATTATTTTTGCTCCCCCTTCAGAGACCAATATTAATTCAATATCTGCTATTTTTTTATCTTGGCTGTATAATTCATATCTTTCCTTAGGCTCTATCTCTTTAAGGTATAGTCCATACTTATTTTTAAATAACTCTGGGTAGGTTGCTGCAACGGAGAGTGCAGCGTGGTGATCACTTGGTAGGTGTGCAATCCTCAAGGTAGGTATCTCTGAAGGTGGATTACCTGTGAGGTTATTTTCTATCTCCTTAACCACCTCGTTGTAGATTTCAAAGTTAAAGAGAGTATTCATTGCTTTCTCTTTATCGGTGGTATTCAATCTACCGCTAAGTGCTCCCTGTTTTCTCATAACCTCTACAAAGTCCAGTACTCCATTCTCTATAAGTTTGGGATCTGAAGAGAACTTAATATGGGGTATTGATTTTTCCTCTACTTCCCTTTCTACCCCTAACCAATAGGCACTTGCCTCTATTGCCAAGGTTTTGTTTTTCTCCATTTCCTTTGTTGCCAATACTATTAATTTCACAAATTCATGGACAGCATAGTTTTTATTCTCTAATGCATCCTCTGAAACTACCATTACACAGCAGGGATGGTTCTTCCATTTACCCTCAGGAGGAAGATCTCCACTGTAGGTAATTACCTTTCCAACACCTTCAGTTTCCAGTAAAGCAGGCTTTGGTTGCCATGCTATTACAGCATCAAGTTCTCCAGTACTTAAAAGTTGGGGCATTGCACCCTGTCCCTTACAGTTTATAAGTTCTACTATTGGAGTTGCAGTTTCAGAAGTGGTGTTATTACCTCCATCTATACATCCAGATAACATAACCACTCCGAGAATAACAACTCCCAGTATGGACAAAGTGATTAATTTTTTAATGGTATCACCTCTAATAGTCAATATTTAAAGTTTTTTATAATAATATATAAATTTTACGATTTATTATAATAAAATAGTAATAAGATTTCTTAAAATAAAATTCAGATATAAAAGTATATAAATAAAATAAGTGTAAATTTATTATTATAAAATAATTAATAAAAAATTTAAGAAACATTTAAAATATAAAACAGGGAAATTTAAATCTAATTTTTATTTGTAATAAATTATTTATAGTTAAATACATAACCTTAATTTATAATCTATAAAATAAAAATATATAATAATAAAGGATAAAACATTAATAAATAGGATTTTACCGCAAATTCATCTAATTTATCTTAATCTAATGTTTATAATATTATCCTGTTAAAGTATCACCTGTTCTCAGTGCTCAGAAGCATAAAGATGCAATGAAAGGATTTCTACTTTTTATATGTTTTTTCCCTCTTAGGTATTTTAAAATTTCAGATTTTTTTATTTCAATCTTAATTATTTTCTATTTTTTATTTTATTTTTATTATTTTTATATTAATAATCTTTATAGATAATTGTTATTTTATTGAATTTAATGAGAATTAAAAGTTTTATTTAAGACTATATAATTACTTCATTTTTTTACAATGACTTATCATCTTCACCTTTAACAGTATCAACTTTAATTACGTTAGTTTTGTTTTCACCAATGGGATGCCCTAAGGTTGTAATATATATACCCTCCTCAATATATTCTTCGGCTACATTTTTAGATATTTCCAATATTTCATCTACACTATCCACAACCTCAGTAAGATGGGGCACTATGCCCCAAAATAGTCTCAATTTTTTAAATGTTTTAATATTTGGAGATATGGCTATTATAGGAACATTTGGCCTAAATTTGGATATTAAAATGGCACTATTTCCTGACCATGTTGGAGTTATTATTATTTTTGGGTTTAATTTATTACAGAGGGTATAGGCTGCATGGGCTATGCCTATGGATATGGAGGATCCATTCAATTGAACCTCAGTGGCAAATTTATCCATATTGTACTCTGAGATTCTTGCAACTCTATTCATAACTTTTATTGCCTCTACAGGGTACTTTCCTATGGTGGTTTCATTGGATAACATTAAACAATCTGTCCCATCGAATATGGCATTTGCAATGTCTGTTATTTCGGCCCTTGTAGGATATGGATTATTTACCATGGAATCAAGCATCTGTGTAGCAGTTATTGTTAATTTCCCCCATTTATTTCCAGTACTTATTATTTTTTTCTGCTCAATGGGTATATATTCTATGGGGATCTCCACCCCCAGATCTCCCCTTGCCACCATAACACCATCTGAATACTGAGCAATTTCCTCTATATTATTTAACCCCTCCTTAGTTTCTATCTTGGCAACTATGGAAATATCTCCGTTGTTTTCCCCTATAATTTTTCTTAAGTTTATAACATCCTCCTTATTTCTAACAAAGGATAATGCAATATATTCAAAANCCTTCTCAATGGCATACTTTATATTTTCAATATCAGCATCAGAGAGTATCGGTGCCTTTAAATAGGTATCTGGAAAATTTACCCCCATTTCATTTTTTACCTCTCCCCCTACCACTACATCAGTATATATTAATTCATTATTTATTTTTTTAATTTTTAATTTTATTTTTCCATCATTTATAAGAATAAAATTGTCCTCTTCAATATCCTCTGAAGGATTATAGGATAATATTATATCCCTACCTATGATTACCTCATCTCCCCCCTTAATGTTATTTATATTGGATTTTATTATTCTTATTTTATTTCCCTTTAAATCCATCAACTTGGCAATCTTATTTTTTTCCAAAATATCAATATGCCTTTCAATATCCTTAGTACTTGCATGGGACATGTTGAATCTAACCCCATCTATAAGATTAATTACTTTTTTAAGATTTTTTTCCAAGGAAGGCCCCATAGTTATTAGTATCTTTGTTTTCTTTATTTTTTTCATAATATCCCCCAATTAAGTTATTTTTAGAATTTTTTTAATTTTTAGATATTGATAATTTTAATAATATGTTTCTCTATATTATATTTATAAATGTGTAGTAAAAATGTGAGGAATAGATTTGAATATATGAATGATATAAAACGGTATATGATCTTAAAAAAACTATATGTAAATAAAATAACTTAATTTCTATTAATAATCTAAAAAAATAAAATAAATAATATTAAAAAATAAAATAATTATAAAAAATCAGCCTGTCAAGTTAATAAATTGTCAAAAGAACTATCAAATTAATGACCTCCAGAGATTATAGAATGCTACAAAGCTCTCTAACTATATGGCTAAATATTCTTTGATATCAATACCTATGGCACTCCAGACAAAGCCTGGGTGTTCCAATCTC